>JAOHKG010000003.1 GCA_028101095.1 Fidelibacterota bacterium
AAACTTATCTTATTACAGAAACTTTTAAAAGAACAATAAGTTTCTTATATCTGCCACAATACAGTGTAATAAAATTATCTAAATAAACATCTGTATTTATTGGACTTATATTAATATCTTGGTATTTCTTTATCTATTTCTAACGACCAAGATTCTATTCCTCCAATAATGTTACTTACAATATAACCCTTGGGTTCTAAAAAGAAACAAGCTTGCTGCGACCGAACTCCAGAATGACATATAATACCATAATTAACAGATTTTTCCAAAATTAAATAGTCATTAACAATCCTTGATAAAGGTAGCTCTATACAATTATTTATTTTAGCTATCTCATATTCCCAAATTTCTCTTACATCTATTATTTTAAAATTTTTATTATTAACTAGCTGATTATTTGCATCCTCTACAGACATATTATTCATCTTAACTCCATTATAATCTATGCTTTAAGTTTCTATCAGTTATTATAGAATGTACATTTTTTTTCAAACAAAAATCTATTCCCATATCAGTATTTACAGTCCAAACTATTAATCCATATTTATGTTTTTTAGATTCCTTTATTAATTTATTACTTAACATATCTGCCCTTATGTTTAAATAATTTGGATGAATCCAATTTATAAGCCATAAATATTTCAGACCTTCAACTAAAAAAGCTGTTTTTATCTTCGTATGGTATAATTTTAAATAGATGATGACTATCGGATTAAAAGATGATATCATTATAAATTCTAAATTATTTTTTTCAATGCTTTTTATTAAACTTTTCACCGTTACCAAATCAAATAAAGATTTAGTTTTTATTTCCAGATTATATTTTAATTTATTCGAATAATTTTTAAAGACCTCTTCAATAGTGGGTATTCTTTGTACTTCTAATGGATGTGACTTTACACCCGCATTTAAATACTTTATATCATCGTATAATAAATCATAAATATAACCCACACCATCTGTCTCAGACTCTAAATCAAAATTATGTGAACAAACTACGACCCTATCCTTTGTTGACACTAGGTCTAGCTCAACCCATTCAAACCCTATCTCCTTTGCTGATTCAATTGACCTTAGAGTGTTCTCTGGATATTTTTTTTTATACCCTCTGTGACTCATATATTTAAACCCATCATTAAAAAGATCTGTTTTTTTGACTTCCCAATAAAATCGATGTTTTGCAAGTAATAAAATAAAAGTTAATACTACTAGAAAGATCAGGGGGCTAATAATAGTGTCCTCATTCCTTGCTGTGCTTTTAACGAATCTTCACTGAAATAAGTTTTTCTATAGCCTCCTGAATTATAGATAGCGGCTTGGTCTTTATAATTTGGACTATTTGGTAAACCTGATTGCCCAGTTGGTAAAATTATTTGAGTATTGTCCATGTTTGACAGATCTACTATTCTTCTCATTGATGCACCGGCTGTTTGTTTAAAGGATTTTGTAACTCTATAACCACCAGCATTTGGTGTTTTATCTGATCCTCCAGACCTAAACGGGCCAACGCTCAGACTAAATATTCTTTCTAATAAACTTGACTTAGACAACATGTGCTTATGTGTTACGCTATGGGCGTCACCCCATTTCCAATTTGACCAATTAGGACCATATTTATTTTCAACTAAAGAAATTCCATCATAGATTGAATTTGTTAAAATTTCATCAAAACTCTCTATTCTATTTTTGGTTGCTATGTTATCAACCCACGATGAATTTTTATGAACTATCAATTCTCTTAATTTTCTATGAACGAAATATTTTAACTCTGCAAACCCTTCATAATAGTTCTCGCCTAACAATGATAGCTCATCGTAATAAATATTTTTGACTAATGATTTTATTATTGAATGAAAAATTAATGTAGCCTCTGAGTCTTTTGATTCAACGCAGTCCCATGATTTTAGAAAAGTCATCGCTTTCTTAATTATAGGGGAGTCTTGTTTAATATCCTGTTCCAATAAAATAGGAAGAATCGCAGATGCAAACTCAGAAGTATAGTCTAGTTGAATTTTTTTCATATTATCTAGATCAACGGCCTCTATTTCTTCCAATCTTTTGTTTATCACTCGAATCCTACTTGGATCTGCCCACAATCCACTTATATAGTACGGGAAATCTCCATCTATTGTCCTGTTATTCGCGGTAGAAATAAAACCTTTATTGGGATTATATAAAAATGGCATTTCTTCGAAAGGAACCATTCCTTTCCAATCAAATAAAGGATTATCTCCAGGCTTAGGTACCATGCTGAAACCCTCTCTTCTTATTGGAATATATACCGCTGGTCTCCAGCCAATATTTCCATCTATATCTGCATAAATTATATTTTGTCCAGGTACACCAAAAGATCTTACTCCCTCTGTAAACTCCTCCCAGTTTCTCATATTATTAAGCTTAACCCATGCATCCATTTCAGAGGTAATCCAATGACCTGTCCAGGACAAAGAGATTGCTTTATTTTGATCTTTGAGTAATGGGTGGATATCGCTAATTATAGGTCCATGATGTGTTGATCTAATAAAGATAGTAGTATCTCTTCCATTTTTTAACGGGATAAATTCTTTTACAATTGAAATTTCTCTCCACTTATCACCATGCCTGTATTGGTTATTATTATTTGGATTGATTTTTTCTACAAAGAAATCAACATCGTCAACCATTGTATTTGTGAAACCCCATGCTGTTCTTTCATTTTGACCAATTACAGGAAGAGGAATACCCGCTAAGCATAATCCTGAAACATTAAACCTACCGCCTTTTAAGTGTATTTCATACCACCTAGAAGGTTGAGAAAATGCAAGATGGGGATCGTTTGCCAAAAAAGGCATCCCTGTTTTTGTTTTTTCCCCAGAGACAACCCAACTGTTAGAACCTATATCTGCTGAGGGATCACCTAATATACCACGTAGATTGTTTTCAATGTTAAGAATGGCACTTAAGGTAGGTTCTATACCTTCTATAGATACGCTTGCTATTGTTGGGTTGTCCAATTCTAGGTCCGGTATCATTTCTAATAATTTATCTTTACCAAAATAGTTGTTTATCGCACCAAAAATAATTTCAGCCTTCCACGAGCCTTGCATTTCATGCGCCATCATCCTTGCATAACCTGCTACAATCGATGGATCCCAATATGGCGGCTTAAAACCTAATATTTTAAACTCTAAAGGTAAATCTATGTATGCTTCATCAATATGATAATTAATTCCATCACAAAAAGTTTCAAATATTTTTCTATTTTGAGGATCCATATTTTCAATCATTTTCTTACCCGTAGAGTGAATTTTCCATGTCCTTAAGTATATATCCGTTTTTAATAAATCGTTACCAAAAACAGAGGCAAGCTCTCCTTTTACTGCTAATGCAACTGTTGAAAGTTGAAACAGTCTCTCCCTTGCAGAAAGATACCCAGCTGTAAAAAACAAATCATCTTCATTTTCTGCAAATATATGAGGCACGCCATATGAACCAGTATATACTTTTACTGCTTTATTTAAACCTTTAACCTTTATTTCCCCTTCGTACTTTGGTAATGGCGGGTGAAGCCAGGAAACTATTAAATAAACTAAAAATGGAATGAAAAACAGACTCAAAAGCATGTATGGATATTTGTTTTTCATTTATAAGCTTTTTTTTCGAAAAGAACCCATGATTCTGGGTCAATTATCAATTCAGAACTTTTAGGTATTACTATCTTTTTAGGGTTATTACTTAATTCTAGTTCTTTTTCTCTTAATCCATCAAAAGAATTATAATTAATAACAATCGGCATTTTAAAACCATCATCCTCCCACCAAATATCAATAAACTTTTTATTTTTTATTATATTCTCTTTTATGTTTAGAATAGGGAGTTTTGCATTATTCCAATATTGATCAAAAAACCAACTTAATTCTTTTTTTGAATTCATTTCAATTAGGGTAACAAACTCGGAAGTTGTTGTTTGATTATTAGAGTGTTCTTTGGGAATGTATAAGAACTCTTTTAAACTTTCAATTAAAATCTCTTTTCCAATTATATAACGAAGTGTGTGAAGTAAGTAGGCTCCTTTATAGTAAACATCATTATCGGTAAATACATCGATGCCCGAATTTGGTTGAGCAATGATTGGTTTTTTATTTTGAATATTTGACTCAAAATTGGTTTTAATGAAGTTTATCGATGTCTCTAAATTATATTTTTTCTCAATATATAATGCTTCCGCGTAAGTATTTATACCTTCATGGATCCAAAAGTCTGCCCAATCATAAACACTTAAAAAATTTCCCCACCATTCGTGTCCGATTTCGTGAAATAAAAGAAAATCATAGCCAAGATTGGTTTTTTTGTGGTTGTTACCGTAGGCAATTGCTGTCTGGTGCTCCATGCCCCAATATGGAGTTTGAACAATTCCAAATTTTTCTTGAATCCAAGGGTATTGTCCAAAAAGACCAGCATAAAAACTCAGATATTCTTCAGCCGATTTTAATAACTCTATATCTTTATTTGTATCATTTGACAATGTATAAAAAATCATTTTTAGAGGTTTATCTAATATATAGCCTGTTCTTTTAACTTCCTTAAAATCTCCTATTGTGAAATTTATATTATATGAACTAATTGGATAGTTTGTTTCCCAGACCCATGTATGCCAATAACCGCTACTTGGTTCTATCGATTTTAAAAGACCATTTGATACCACTTTTAAAGGTTTTGGAACGGTTATTTTTATTTCTGCACCTTCTGCTTTATCGTTTGGATTAGACTTACTAGGGAACCAGATATGTCCGCCCTTTGATTGGCATGCAATACCCACCCAATGATTTCCATTTGAATCTTCATCCCAGATAATACCAGCTTCCCATGGAGGGCTTTTAGAAACTGGGGGTTTTCCAACATATTTTATTTCCAGAGAGTGTTCTTTAAATAGTTTAAGTCCGGTTTTAAGTATGTATACCTTATCATTTTTTTGTTCAAAGGCTAAGCTTGTTCCATTAATTGAGGTTCCAGATACTGTATAATTTTTCAAGAGATCAATCTCTATATTTTTTACTTTTTGATACAGAACAAAAGTTATTATCGTGTTGCCTGAAATAATTTTTTTTTTAGGATCAACTTTTAAGTCTATATTATAAAAAACAATATCTAATGATTCTTGATCTTGAGATGATTTACTATCAATGTAAGAAGCAAAAGAATTATCAAATGAAAAAAAAAATACTAGTTGAAATATGTATAAGAAAAATTTCAAACTTTTTCGACTTTATATTGATATTGATGGATTCCTTTGCTTTCATCTACTGTTATTATTTTTTTGAATTGGAGGTTTATTTCCTTTGTGAAATTCTCAAAAAGCCGAATTCCTTTTCCAAAAATAAAAGGATGGGGAGTTACATACATATGGGTGATAAATGGCGAAAACCTTGAATATGTTATTCCACCCCCAATTATAAAGCATCGATTAGTAATAACATTATTAAGTACCAGTACTGGATCATCTTTTCTAGTAACAACTATGTTTTTTCTGCCACTTAACTCTTTAGATATTACTTTACGAGTATTAGAACCCATTATTATAGAGTGTCCTATTGTCTGTTTTTTGAAAAGAGGTAAATCCAAGGACCATGAAATCACCTCTTTGTTATGCCTAGCTATAAAACCATCAATAGTAACTGCTGCTATTAGAATGATTTCTTTTGGCATACTTTATTTATAGATTCTAGAAGATTTCCACTTTTCTAAATCTGTAAATGAACTTTTCATATTTGAGATGTTTTTATGGTTTTCAGCAAAAGTTACAACATTAATCATTTTTCGACTTTTTGGTGAAACAACTTCATTAAAGACACTTAGGAGATTCTCTTTATTTATTTGATTTAAAGCATCTACTGTCTCCTCATCTCTAAAATAATTTATGTCATATTCGAATATTGCTGTTTTAAGTTTAGTGGCTTTTTCCAATATACTCATCGGCTTCTTTTCAAGCTCTTCAATACAAGAATCAATTATCTGTTTAAATGTATTTTCATCCAATTTAACTATTTCATTTTCTGCAGATGAATAAATAAACTTATCTGCTCTTTTATCTAATTCACCACCATCGTAAACACCAGATTGAATTAAAAAATTTAAGAAATACCTGTTTTTGATGTTTCTTGTATATGACCAAACAATGTAACCCAACTGCTGGTTTGTTCTCATTTCAGTGTAAAAAGGTTGCTGTAATACTTTGTCAATTACCATTGACATTGCCCTCGTTTTTGGTGAATCTTCACCAATCTCATATTGTCTAAAAAAGCATGAGTTATTAACTAACAAATTATCTATATATTGTATATCTTCAGATTCTTCTAATTGGAGGTGCTTCAATTCAAAAGTTTCTTCTCTTTCAATTCCTACTGTACCCGTTTTATTATTGAACATTTCAACCACTTTCTCTGCCTGGTCTTTTTCAAAATCACCATAGACCATTGCTTCTACAAATGTTTTTTCATAAAGCGACTTACTGTATTTTTTTATATTTTCTAATGTTGTTTTCTCGGCAACAACTAAGGACTCTTCCCAGGAAAACTTAATATTATTATAAATCTCTGGAGAAATTTCTCTAGTTTGTTGGTGTGCATCTGAGAGAGGAAAATTATTATAATTTCTTAGTATTTTATCTTTTATTGCATCAAACTGTTCATCGCTTATTGAAAAGTTTATTATTTGATTCAAAACTGTTTCAAATAATATTATGGAAGATTCTGTATATCCGCTCACGTCTATATAGATTCCTTCATAACCTTCTTTAATACCGTAGTTAAGTCCTGCTTCTTTGGCTGGATAGCTTATTTCATTTAAGGATTCGTTAACACAGGCTGTATAAAAGCGTGAAAAAACCCTATGCTCTAGGTTCATTTTATCTTTAGGTAATAAAACTTTAAGACTTATAACGCCTTTTGGTCTTAGAAACTGATGGTCTTGCCCAAAATAAAGCTTTAAACCTTTTCCTTCATTAACCAACTCAGGATAAACCTTTTCTTTGTACTCTCTTCCTGGTACGGATGCTTTTTTTGGTATAAATGGATTTGAATTAGGCAGATGAAAATCAGATATAAGTTCAGAAGTTTTCAACTCCTCAAAAAAGCTAAGGTCTTCTGAATAAGAATATTTTGTTTGATAAAAGTGTTCTGTCTTGTCGACCTTCACACCTTTTGCAGTTAGATAAACTAACATATTCTGTGGCTTGATATGGGAAAGTAAATCATTATAATCTTTTGAGTTTTTATTATCATATATATAATTAATTCGCCCAGCATCTTCAATTGGGTACATCAGAACTTCATTCGCCAATTCAGTTGCTCTCCACATTCCCTCTCCTTTATTACTATATATTTCCTCGAGGTTTGACATCGCTTTGAGTTCATTAAAAATATAATCTGGCCTATCGCTTTTTCTCATTAAATCTATGTAACTCATTGTTGCTTTTAAAACTTGCTTATATTCGCTAAGGCCTTCTTTTGTAAGCCCCACTCGAACAGATGCACTAGCATAATCGTTAGTTGTAGAACCCGCGCCTGCAGATAGTGTTGAAGCCCAACCCTTCTTTTTTAAGTACGATAATAGACTTCCCTCTCCTTCATGTCCTAAAATAGAGCCGAACTGTCTTCCCGGCTTACTTTTATATAATTGTCTTATGCCCGGCAAAGGAAACGCAAAGCTCAACTCTCTTATATCTTTAACGGGTTCAACCTGAATTAAGCGGAAAGTGTTTTTTTCTTCAACAAAGTTAGGATCATATGTGTTTTTAGGTTTATTATAATTTTTTATTCCTGAAAAATATTGATTTGCAAGCTTTTCCATATCATCTAATGAATGTGTACTTAAAAGTGCAAGACCCATTCTATTCGAACTATAATATTTTTTATAAAATTTTAGTAATTCATCTCTAGTTGTGTTTCCAAGAGTTTCAAGGTTTCCAGTTCCAAATTTTTGTTCTGGGTGTCCTTCTTTTGCGAATAGGTTCGAAATTCTATAAAGTCTTCTATAGTCATTCATAATGTTTTTTTGATGCTCTGAATTAACAGCATTTACTTCTCTTTCTGTGTATTCTTCTGTGAATAAGGGGCTGATGAAAAATTGAGAAAACCTATCCAAAGCGCCCTCAAATCCATCTGGTAAAACTTGGAATTGATAGTTAGTATGGTCTGGAGCTGTGTAAGCATTTGAATAACCACCATAATTTTTTAAATATGTACTATACTCATCTACATCTGGAAATTTTTCTGTTCCTAAAAATAACATATGCTCTAGAAAATGAGCAAGACCTTCTCTTTCTTTTGGGTTATCTAAAGAACCGACTTCAACAGCAACAGATGCAGCAGAAACATTAAAGCTTGGGTCAGATATTAAATAAACTTTTAATCCATTTTCCAATATGAGCGTTCTTGATTCTGATTTATCTAAAGGGTGTTTCATTTTAATATCTGTTCTAGTACAGCCAGTAATAATTATCAACGTTAATAATAAAACCTTTTTCATTTTTAATATTCTCCAATTTTCTACCCTAAACTTTTAAGGCTTTTTCAATAATATATATAAGGTATTTTCTGTGTGCCTTTGTTGGCTCATCTACACCATTAAATCTAGATGCATATTTTTTTATTTTATTTAAATTTTCATATGCTGTTGCAACAGAAAGGTGATCATATTTACTCTTTCCCTTGTTGTATACAATTTGAATCAGTCTATTTGTATATTCAACTTGCAAGTTCCTTCTCATTGAGTTGACGTTTGAGCCTGCGTCTGCAGAAAAACATGACGTTGTCAGGTCATGAAATACTTCCGTAAGTCCATACTTATTTCCATACAACTCAACATTTGAAATTCTTTTAATTACTTTCATATTTAAAACATGGTTAAAAATATTTTTCTGCATATTTAAATACATATCTAATATATTCGGGTCTTTTGTTCCACTAAACCCTCTTCTTTCCCATTGTAAATAATTAAAAATCCCATCTGGCGTTTTAAATGCCTCTGGTGAAAAAACATATTTATTTAATAAGGTCATAGCCCATTTTTGTTGATCTTTAGGAACCGCTAGAAAAGGTTTTTCTTTTCCCTCCTCACCAATCATTGCTCTATCCATATGTACACCACCAATCTGCCTTGAGATAATAGTTGCAGACTGAGAATACTCTCTATTTAAAATTAAAAATGCGTCTTTAAATGAGTGGTAAGACTCACCCTTAACTTCATAACGATTTCTAAGCTTCGGATAGAGAGACCTCACTACATCCATCCTCTCCTGCGCATAGGCAACTGGGTCATCACTCAGATCATATATCATAATTCGAGGATCTATTCCTCTTCCAGGAGACCGCATATCATCAGAATCATTACCAAACATTAACTCAGGTTTTGAGGACTGGTTTAATAACTCTTTCACTCTTTCTTTTTCATCTTCTGGGTTTTTTAAAGAGGGAGTATAACCAAATTCAATAGCCCATAAATCATATGGGCCTGGTACAGTTGTATAAAATTGCCCGTGAGCGTTTGAACTTGTTCCTACATTTATGGAGGGATATTCCATAACGGAAGATGTAAGTCCTACTGGCTCCGTAATGTGTCGATCGTGGATATTGTTAAAACTATGAAAATAGCTTGAAGCAAAATTATGGTTTAGTCCGTGGGTGTGCCCTATTTCATGTAAGGTTAGCCTAACAAGACTTTCATATAAAATGCGGTGCTGTTCTAGTTCTGAATAATTACCTATTGAACCAACCGCTAGTTTTCCAAAAAAATTTCCTTGCTGTAGATGTGAACCTGCATGACACCTTTTAAAACTCGAACTTGCTACATCTTCTTCATTGTGGGTTTCATATAACTTTTCATATTTTATTCTATTTGTAAAATAAACATACTCTAACATTATATCTGCTCCAAGAATTTGACCTGTTCTTGGATTTACAAAAGAGGGTCCATATCCCCCAAAAGGCGGATTTGGTGAAGAAGTCCATCGTAATACATTGTATCTAATATCTCCCGCATCCCACTCTGCATCATCTGGTTGCGTTTTGACTTCAACCGCATTTATTAATCCTGCTTTTTCGAATGCCTTATTCCAAGCTAAAGCACCTTCTTTTATTGCATCTCTAAACTCTAGGGGTGTTGTGTTTTCAATCCACCAGACTATTGGTTCTTTGACTTCTGAACGTTCCTGTTCGGGGTTCTTTTTTTCTAAGTTCCATCGATGTATCAGGTCTCTGTAGGGAGTTGGATCATCAGGTGAAGTCATATCTGTTACTTGCGTTGTGAAATAACCAACCCTTGGGTCTTCATACCTTGGTTTATAATTGTTTTTTGGAATTTGTATAAAACTATGCTGGATTGTTACATTTACAGATCTTGGATCTGTTAAACCCTTGTCTGAGCCCCAGTTTGTTGGAACGGGATTTGTATAAACATATTGAACTATTAAATCTGTGTTTTCAGGGTAGTTTTTAATGTTCTCATATTTGGTTCTCTCTTTTGCTAACCGACCAATTTTGAAAGGATTCTTATTTAAGCCACCCGGAATATAACCTCGTGTTATTTGATGAAGAGATTCTGTTAGAAAGAGGTTATCAACTCCAATTAAGACTCCTCCATCTTTTTCTGATATAATATTAGAAGATGCAAGAATTGCTGTACTGATATTAGAATTTGATGATTTAGAAAGAGGGTTTTTTGGGTCATAGTAAAAAGAATTGTTTTGAACTTCAAACTCTATTCTATTGAAATACCTCTTTAGGGTAAAAATTGTTGACCCCCGGTATCCCCCTTTCATAACACCAGTGTTTGTTTGACCGTTTAAACCATGAACAAAATGAATATATTCTTTACCCAATTGTTCTTTCGCTATCAGCATAAAAAGTTTACCCTCTTTCTCATCTTGATAAAGAGTAAAAAGCCCAGGGATTTCTTTTTTTCCTTTTAATGATTCTTCCATGGTTTTTACTTTAGGTGTGTCAGTTGATTGTTCTTGCTTTGCTTCTTTTAAATCAGCTGCAACGGGTTTTTCTTCCTGTCCAAAACTATATGTAAATAATAAACCTGAAAAAACTAAAGTTCTGACCATTTTTAACTCCTTATTTTGAAGGTATATATAGATCTGTCATTGTTCCTAGATATACTTCGGCTGCTGCTGCAAAAGTTTCTCCTAGCGTTGGGTGAGGATGAACTGTCAATCCAATATCTTCAGCATCTGAACCCATCTCTATTGCTAAAGCCGCTTCACAGATCAAATCTCCAGCGGAAGGACCGACAATACCAGCACCTAAAACTTGTTTTGTTTCAGGGTCAAAAAGAATTTTAGTTTTTCCCTGTGAAGCATTTAAAATTTGCGCTTTTCCACTTGCCGCCCAAGGGAACTCTCCTTTTTCGTATGGTATTTTATCTTTTTTTGCTTTTAATTCAGTTAAACCTGTCCAAGCTACTTCTGGATCTGTGTAAACAACACTTGGTATCGCTCTTGGATCCATAACCGCAGGGTGCCCAGAAGCAACTTCTGCAGCAACTTTTCCTTCATGTGTAGCTTTATGAGCCAGCATTGGATTTCCAACAATATCTCCTATTGCGAAAATATTTTTTTGTGAGGTTCTTTGATATTCATCAACATCAATATAACCCTGTTCGTTAACAGTAATTTCTGCATTTTCTACTTTTAATAATCCCGTATTGGGTTTTCTGCCTACAGAAACCAAAACCTTATTGTAGGTTTTAGTTTCTACTCCTTTCTCATTTTCGATTTCAACTGTTAATGTTTTATCTGTATTTGCATTAACAGAAATCACCTTTGATGACAACATAATTGACGAAAACTGTTTTTTTAATTTTCTCTGTAACGGTTTAACAATATCTTTATCTGCCCCTGGAATTAAACCAGGAAGGAACTCTACAACAGAGACAGCTGAACCTAATGAGGCATAAACTTGTCCTAATTCAACACCAATTACACCACCACCAATTACCAGTAAGCTTTCAGGTATATCTACGAGGTCTAATGCTGTTTTTGAAGTTAAGACAGATGGGTGGTTTTTAGGTAGGCCCGGAATTAAAGAAGAGGAAGAACCCGCAGCTATAATACACTTTTTAAATATTATTTTTGTTGTGTTATTTTCACCTTCTACTAAAATTTGATTTGCCGATAAGAAAGAGGCAAGTCCTTGCATCGTTTCAACTTTTCTCACCTTGGCTAGTTGTTTAATTCCACTGTTTAACTGCGAAACAATTTTATTTTTATGGTTTCTAACCGCATCTAGATCAATTTGAGGTTTTGAGAAACTTACGCCTATTTTTGAAAGATGTTTCGTTTCATCGATAACCTTAGCAATATGAAGCAATGCTTTTGAAGGGATACATCCTCGGTTTAAGCAGACTCCTCCAAGCTCATCGTCTTTGTCAATAAGCAACACTTTCTGACCTAAGTCAGAAGCTCTAAATGCAGCTGCATACCCACCTGGACCAGATCCAATTACTACAAGGTCTATATCTTTTTCTTTAGTCATTGAACTCTTTTTTATTTTGTGAAATTTTCTGCTTTTAATAAAATCTGATTGATGCGAGATGTAAACGTAGCAGCAGCAGCTCCATCAATTACTCTATGATCATAAGAAACGGAGTAAGGCATTAAATATTTTGGTTCGAAATCTTTGCTTTCCTTATTAAACACAGGAGACCATTCGCTTCTAGAAACTCCCATAATTGCGACTTCCGGAGGATTAACAATTGGAGAAAAAGCTGTTCCCCCAATACCACCTAAACTTGAAATTGTGAAGGAACTTCCTTTTAACTCCTCTGGTCTCAATTTTTTATCTCTGGCCCTTAAGCTTAACTCCATCAACTCTTCTGATAATTCAAAAATATTTTTTTTATCTACACTTTTAACGCAAGGAACCATTAATCCGTTAGGTGTATCGACAGCCACACCAATATTTACAAATTTTTTAATTACAAGGTTCTCCTCTACGTGGTCTAATGAGCTATTAAACCTTGGCATTTCTTTTAAAGCAATTGAAACCGCTTTCATTAAAAAAGGTAAAAATGTTACTTTTATATTTTTTTCTAAACCTTCTTTTTTTAACTTTTTTCTTAAAATGTCCACATCTGTTATATCTGCTTTATCATATTGAGTTACGTGAGGTATTTCTTGCCACGCTTGCTGGAGCCTTTGGCCTGTTATTTTATTAATCTTACTTAACTTTAAAGTCTCTATTTCACCCCATTGAGAAAAATCAATTTCTTTTTTTACAGTTACCGGTTTTCCTGTAGACATTGCCATCTGCATCTTAATAAAACTATGAAGGTCTTCTTTCGTTGTTCTCTTTTTTGGTCCTGTACCATTTATTGTGCTCAGATTAATCCCTAGCTCTCGAGCAAGCCTTCTTACCCCAGGAGATGCAAACGAATCGTTGTTATTACCACTAATAAGTTTTTCTGTAACTAATTCAGGCTTTTTCTCAGCAGAGGGAATTTGGGCGACTAGAGATTCTTTTTCCAGTACATCTATTGTTCTTTCAGCAACTGAAACTTCTTCGCTTTCTATTTTTATTAATAACTGTCCTGTTGTTACCTCGTCTCCAGGGCTTACCAGTATTTCTAAAATCACCCCACTTACTTCTGTGGGTATCTCCATTGAAGCCTTATCTGATTCAAGCACAAGAACCGTTTCATCTTTGTGTACTTTTGTTCCAACAGAAACCGAGACCTCACTTACTTCAGCTCCTTCAATTCCTTCTCCTAGATCGGGTAATAAAATTTCTTCAATCACATTAATTCCTAAACTTTCATTGGGTTTGGTTTTTCTGAATCTAAACCATATTTTTCCATAACCTTACTTAATAATTTTGATTCTATTTTTTTATCTATTACTAAGCCTTGGATTGCTGAAAAAACAATATAATATTCATCAATTTCAAAAAATTTCCGCAAAGAGCTCCTTGTTTCACTTCGTCCAAAACCATCTGTTCCTAAGGTTAAATACGTGTTTTTTATGAAAGGCCTTATTTGCTCTGAAACAAGTTTCATATAATCCGTAACAGCAACTATTGGAGTTTGTACACTTTCTAAAGAGTTATTTAAAAAACTCTTTTTTATATTTTCTTTTGGATGGTTTTGGTTCCAGCGGTCTACTTCTTCCGCTTCTCTTCTCAACTCACTATAGCTTGTTACACTCCACACAGAAGATTCAACACCCCAATCTTTTTTCAATAGTTCTGCTGCTGCTAATGCCTCAGTTAAAAGGGGACCACTCCCGAACAATTGTACGGACGCTTTTTTATTATCAACTACTTTGTATAAACCTTTTAAAACCTTTTTTTCTATGTTTTTTGGCATAGGGGGATGAACATAATTTTGATTTTCTAAAGTTAAATAATAGATAACATCTTTGTTTTCTTCAACCATTTCTTTAATGCCCACCTGAATAACAGTTGCTATCTCATAAGCATAAGCTAAATCATATGCTTTAATGTTGGGAGTAGCAGCAGCTGCAAGTAGACTGTGTCCATCTTGATGTTGTAAACCCTCTCCGTTTAACGTTGTTCTTCCCGCTGTTCCGCCTAGTAAAAACCCTCGCGCACGCATGTCACCAGCAGCCCAGATAAAATCCCAGACGCGTTGAAACCCAAACATAGAATAATAGATGTAAAACGGTATCATATGAGTTCCGTGAGTACTGTAACTCATTCCGGCTGCAATAAAAGAAGATATCGCCCCCGCCTCATTGATTCCTTCTTCTAATATTTGTCCATTTTTTGCTTCTTTGTAATATAAAAACTGATCTGAATCAACAGGTTCATAAAGTTGGCCAGAGTGCGCATAAATACCTAGTTGCCGAAATAATGGATCCATCCCAAAAGTTCGAGCTTCATCAGGTATTATTGGAACAATGTTTTTTCCTATATCTTTGTTTTTTGTAAGCAGCGTTAGCAAACGGACAAACGCCATTGTTGTCGAAATCTCCCTTTCGCCTGTACCTTCGTACATTTCTTTAAAAGAGCCTCTTTCTGGTGTTTTTAGATCTCGAGCTGTACTTTTTCTTTTAGGTAAAGAACCACCAAGTGAAGACCTTTTTTTCATCAAGTATTTAAATTCTTCTGATTCTTCATCAAACTTATAAAAAGAAGCTTCTTTTGCCTCTTGTTTTGTAATCGGAACATCAAATCTATTCTTAAAATAAATAAGCTCGTCTTCTTTTAACTTCTTTTGGTTATGTGTGATGTTTTTTCCTTCTCCAGCATCACCTAAACCATAACCTTTTATTGTCCTAGCTAAAATAACGGTCGGTGAACCTTTATGGTTTACTGCTTCACTATATGCCGCATATACTTTCTGAGAATCATGGCCCCCGAGCCTCATGTTGCCCAACTCTTCATCTGATAGGTGGTCTACTAATTTTGACAGATCTGGATCTTTTCCAAAAAAGTTTTCTCTAAAGTAGGCACCACCTTCTACAACATACTTTAACATCTCACCATCAACAACTTCTTCTGTTCTTTTTAAGAATGCGCCTTTTGTATCCTTTTTAATTATTTCATCCCACTCAGAACCCCATATGACTTTTATCACATTCCAACCAGCACCCCTAAAGGCTCCTTCCAACTCTTGAATTACTTTTGAGTTTCCTCGAACTGGTCCGTCTAGTCTTTGTAGATTACAATTAACAACGAAAATTAAATTATCTAAGTCTTCTCTTGAAGCTAACGTTAAAGCTCCTGTTGACTCTGGCTCATCCATTTCACCATCACCCAAATAAGCAAAAACCTTTCTACTTGTTCTTTGTAAAAACCCCCTATCCATCATATAACGCATAAAGCGAGCCTGATAAATAGCCATTATCGGGCCAAGCCCCATAGATACAGTGGCAAATTGCCAATAGTCCGGCATCAAATAAGGGTGTGGATATGATGATAGCCCGCCCGCCGGTTCGAGCTCTCTTCTAAAGTTTAGTAGGTTTTTCTCTGTAAACACACCCTCTAAAAAGGACCGAGAATACATCCCTGGAGATGCATGACCTTGAAAAAAAATTAGATCTTGACCTTCTTCATGTTCTAAACCTTTAAAAAAATGATTAAAAGCGACTTCATATAAAGTAGCAGCTGAGGCATAAGTAGAAATGTGCCCGCCAATTCCAGAGTTGTTCTTATTGGCTTTTGTAACCATAGCCATTGCGTTCCACCTTATGGCAGATTTTATTTTTCTTTCAATTACCTTATTGCCTGGATATTCTGGTTCTTGCTCTGGTAATATTGTATTGAGATACGGAGTATTTGTATTAAATGGTAACCTTGCGCCTTTTGCTTGGGCATAATCAATTAGTGTTTCCAACAGGAATCGAGCTCTTTCATATCCATGTTCTTCAAGAGCATCTTCAATAGACTCAATCCACTCTTGGGTTTCTTGAGGATCGTTATCGTTGTAATTGTTTATCATATTAACTTTATTTTTTACATTATAATACAGCGCACAAGTTACAAAACTCGAAGGGTGTTTTCATAAACACTATAAATATTTTTTTAAACCTCAATCCTCTTCCAATCTCCCTCTCTAACTTTCCAGATCATTATCAAGGCAAACAACCCCATATAAAGAGGAAAGAGAACCCAAAGTATTTTAAAACCCATTCCTAGATGAAAACCAAAAAAATATGAACCTAAAACAACAATTATCCACACAAGAGCAGATTCAACTAAAGCGGGGAATATTGTGTTCCCGGCTCCAGAAAGCGCAAACCAAAGAATAAAACCTATTGCATCCAAAAACTGAACTGTGCCAAGCATGCGAAGTCCAAACTTTCCCATTGTAATTATTTCAACATCAGAGGTAAATGTTGATAAGTAAAACTCAGGAAAAAAGATAAAGGTAAGACCCATTGTTCCCATTATATACTCTGCCAATCTAACTGATTCCTTAATGCTGTCTTCAGCCTTAGATATCTTTTTTTCGCCCATATATTTACTAACCAATGTGGAGCAGGCTTGACCAACACCAAGAGCTGGCATAAAAGATGCGTGCATAATCGTAAAAAGAACTTGTGTGGTGGCTAATTCAATTAGGCCTATCATGCCAACAATTTTATAAAAAACAGACCAACCTAGGGCAATAACGGTTTCTTGGGCACCTTGCGGTGCAGCCAGCACGACCTGCTTTCGAAACATTTCCCTGTTTCCTTTTAAAGAAAATATATGAAAACGGTTTTTTATTGTTTTTGAGAATAAATAGAATGAGTAGTGAAAAGACATCCAAACAGAAGCTACCAGCGTAGCTATTGCAGCACCCTTAACCCCCAGTGCTGGAAAATCCAACCAAACCCAAAGAGAGGAAAGAAAAGAAAGCTTAGGGTGTAGCTCAGAAAAAAAGTTGCTTACGCCAATCGAACCATAAATTAGACCTATATTCAGATAAAGGTTTATAAGGTTGCTTATAACAGTTACAACTAAGTGGATTTTTGTTTTTTCAATGCCATTATAAAAACCCTGAAAGACAAAGCTATACGCTGAAAACAATAAACTAATTGAAATAATTGAAACATAATTTATTGCAAGCGGTGTAGCTGCAACGTCGTTAATAAAAAAAGGAATAATGTTTTTAGCCCAGATACAACCAACTATTGAAATAGGTAATCCATAGACAGTTGCCATAATTAGACCATTTCTAAAAGCTATTCCAACCTCCTCATACTTCTTTTGACCAACTCTTCTTGAGGTAACTGTTTGAACAGCTGTTCTAATTCCCAAAACAACACTTAATGCCCCCCATAGAACCATGCCCCCCATTCCCGTAGCTGCTATTGCCGCCACCCCTAAATGACCAACCATTACTAAGTCAATAAGGCTCATTAAAACACGGCTTAAATTGCTTAAAATAATGGGGTATGAAAGAATCATAACCTCTTTGGAGATTGGTTTGTTTTGAGGAAAAACAAACCGAAGTATTCTCATAAGCTCTCTACCGAAATATTGCTCTTCTTCAAAAAAGATTTTGTCTTGCTACATATCGGAGCAGAGGTCAACAGGCCTACTTTTTTATGGTCTTCTTTTTGTCTTACTTTTTGTGCAATTTCAAATATCTTAAACCCATCTTTCATAATAATTCTAGATTTGCGATTTATGACTATAAATAGTTTTTTTTTTGAGTTTTCAAAAATTTTTGTTCGTGGTTTTAAGCCGTAAATATTAGGGTCAAGTTTTTTCATTTTAACAAACATTTAGAACCAGAAATTAAACTATTAATTAAGAGGTTTTTATGAACAATGTAGTCTTATCTGATAAAGTTAAAAAAGCATTAAACAACCAGCTTCCAATACTTGCATTAGAATCTTCAATTTTATCCCAAGGTATGCCCTACCCAAACAGCTTAGAGTTCGCTAAAAAAGCTGAAAGTTTATGCCTGGAAGCAAAGGTTGTTCCTGCCACAATAGCAATTTTAAAGGGTGTAATACATGTTGGTTTAGAGGAAAATCAACTTAGAGAAATTTGTGAAAAAGAAACTATAAAAAAAATATCTCTGCGCGAGTTAGGCGTTGCAGTCTCTAAAAAATGGGATGGTAGCACAACAGTTTCATCAACAATACAAATTGCACATGGTTGCGGTATCAAGGTTTTTGCCACTGGGGGTATTGGAGGTGTCCACAAAACGCCACCCGATTATTACGATATATCTCAAGATATTTTAGCTCTGTCAAATAAACCAATTATTGTTATAACTGCTGGCCCTAAAGCAATTTTAGATATAGAAAAAACAATTGAGGCCCTAGAAACAGCTAGCGTTACTCTGCTGGGTTACAAAACAAAAGAAGTCCCTTCTTTTTATTCAATAAAATCAAATTGTTTTGACCTCCATCAAGTCGATAGCGCAAGGGAAATTTCTGAAGTTTATACTAAAAACATTGAGGTTGGGCTATCTTCATCAACGTTGGTCTGTAATCCAATACCAAAAAAACACGAAATTCCCGCCAATGAAATAAAAGAAATAATTGAGCTGGCTTGTACCACGGCTAAAAATAGAAATGTTTTCGGAAAAAGATTAACACCGTTTTTACTTAATGAGATCGTTAAAAAGACAAGGGGTAAAAGTTTAAGCGCTAATATAGAGTTGGCCTTGAACAACATCTCTCTTGGGATTGATATTTTAAGTTATCTTAAGTAAATAAGACAAAAGGTCATGCTTCTTTATTTAGTCTGGTTTTTGCTTTTAATAAAACAAAGGTTTTAAAATGATACTAACTTTTATGAAAAAGAATAAAAACATTTCATTAATATGTTTGTTTATTTTTGTTTTTATCTTGACAACACTACTCTTTTCTTTCTTAATCCGTTTTGTTTTGCCTGCTGTTTTTTCATTTTGGGTAGCAAATATTGTTTACTTAAATGCGGTAAAAGGGAGCTTTAAAAAAAATATTACAAAAGAAATTTAAAAAGAACTAAATACTTTTTCCAAAAACCTTAACACCAACGTAATGCCATACCGGTGACACTAAACCAATCATTTCAGAAATAAAAACTCCTTTTTCTGTCCTCTTTAAAAAATTTTTTCTTCCAACCGTATGAACAATTATTTTTTCTAAATCTGGTATTGGATTATATATTTTACTCATATCTGGAAATGTTGGGAAATTTTTGTACGGCGTTTTATTGAACAAAAAATTAGTGCCCGACTTATTCACATGGTCTATTATACAACAGTTCTTTTCACAATCTTTAACCCTGTCTTCAATTTGAATATCTTTAATGTTGAATCTTATTTTAAGCTTGTAAAAAAACTCTGGGTTGACGCAGTTTAGATCCATCTGAAAAGGAACCAAAAAATTTCTGCTTTCTGATAAAAAAACAGAGTGGTTATATACATCTATTTTATCTTTATATTTGTAAGGTCTTTTTAAACTGTAGACAAACATAAAATAAACTTGCAATAATTTTTAATAACATGAAATATATTTTTATCTATTTACTTCTAACTTTTTCACTTCGCGGTCAATGAGCTCTTTGAAGTAACCCTTCAATGCCGGTCGGCAATTCAGATAGCGGAGTAGGTTTATGGGCAGGACAAATAATGTTCGCTGTAGACAACATAAATCAGTATGTTGATTGGTGGCATAGCGCAATACCTGGACCGTCAGAAGGCTTTGATCATGAAGGAACGTTAATTTCAACAATAATTGTTCCTAAGGTAACGATTGGTTTATCAAACTATTGGAATTTAACACTTAGTCAGAGCCTTGGTAACAGATATATGAATTGGAATGGAGACACAACAACGATCCATCATCGCGACGAAGGAACATCTACGGACTTTTTTAATGCAATAGGTGGATATTTTGGCGATACACAAATTATTGCTCGCTACCTTTTATTTAATGATGGTGCTGGGGTTGGAAAAAGGTTTTTTATTGGTAGTGGTCTCAAAATACCTTCTGGGGCCACCCTAACTTCCGATCCTTATTTTTTAAATGGTGAACAAAAAACAGAGCATCGACATTTCAGTTTAAGCGAAGGTGCTTATAAATGGATTTTAGAATCACAATTCTTTAAAAAAAGAGATTTAAACCCTGTTTTTATAGGCGGAACTGTTTCAAGTGAAATACCGTTGAAAGAAAACAAATACGGCTTCAAAGCTTCATATGCTCATAGCCTATCTTTAAGCGCACTAACAAAAGAAATAAATAGTATAAGAGCCTCTATAGGAATAACGTGTGACTTTCGTTACACATCAAAAGCTTATTGGAACGGCGTCGCTGCACCAAACTCTGAAGCTACAATCCTAAACATTGGAGGGGGGGGGGCTTTGGAATCTTAATTCCGGAGTATTCGGTATAAGCATACAAAAACCATACTTTATTAAAGGTGCTTTTGCAAGCCTAGAAAGCCAACAGGAACAAAAACAAAAGGTTAAAACCATACAAGTCTCTATTAGTTATAGAAAAATGTTTGACTATATTGTTCCATGGCTGGATTCTTTTTAAAGATATGTCAGTCTAGTTGTAAGAACCTCTTTGACCAAAGAGAAGAGTTCCCAGTCTAATCATAGTTGAACCTTCTTCAATTGCGATTTTATAATCGTTGCTCATCCCCATTGAGAGTTCACACATTTTTTTATCTCCAAGAAAACTGTTTAAATTTTCTTTTAAATCTCTTAGAGTTTTAAACGAAGACCTAATTTTTTTTTCATCTGTTGTGAACGGAGCAACTGTCATTAAACCCGTTATTAAAACACCCGGTTCCTCAAAACAAGATAAAAGTTCCTCTTTTTCTTCTGGTAAAAACCCGTATTTTTGTTTTTCATTGCTTGTGTTAACTTCAAGAAGAACTGAAATTTTCTTATCTGTTCTTTGTCCAAAATTTGACACTTTTTTTATAAGACTTGTGCTGTCAATAGAATCTATAGTATCAAAAAGATTTAGACATCTTTTCAATTTATTTGATTGTAAATGACCAATAAATCTTTTTTTCAACCTTGGCATTGAATCAAAGGAACCAAATTTATCTGAAGCCTCTTGAACCCTGTTTTCACCTATGGATAAGAAACCTGCCTGGTAAGAATCTTCTATCGTTTTAAAGGGGTGTGTCTTTGTTACTGCAATTATCTCAACTTTACTGTTGCGTTCAACTTTATTTTGAGAATTTAAAATATTTTCTTTTACAAGTTTTAACTTATCCTTTAACCCCATTACACATCTTCGCTATCATCTTTTCCTTCAAAAACATCAATAGTTTTATTTTCTGGTTCTGGTGTTTCAACATCATCGCCAATAACACGAGTAATAGCAGAAATACTAGTACCACCATCCAACTTAACAAGCTTAACCCCTTGAGTTGCCCGACCTATTGTTCTTATTGCTGCTACAGACTGCCTCATTAAAACACCTTGATTTGTTATTATGATAAGGTCATCCGAATCAACAACTTCCATAATATTCACCATGTTACCCGTTTTAGGTGTGCACCTCATGGTCATAACGCCTTTTCCGCCTCTAGTTTGAGTTCTGTATTGAATAATATCTGTACGTTTACCCATTCCTTTTTCCGTTGCAACTAGTATAGTACCTTCTCTTTTAACAATAAGCATACCAACCAACCTGTCTTTTGCAGAACCTAACTTTATGCCTTTTACACCCATCGTTTTTCTACCACTAGGGCGAATATCTTTTTCTGAGAATCGAATTGATTTTCCTTCATAGGTACCAAGTAAAATGTCATGTTCACCATTAGAGACCCTAGCTTCAATTAACTTATCACCATCTCTGATTTCAATAGCATATATCCCACCTTTTCTAGGTTTTCCATATGCAGATAAAACTGTTTTTTTAACAATACCTTTTTCAGTTGCCATAACAATATAGTGCTGATCATCAAAGTCTTTAACACTAACGAAAGCTTCCACTCTTTCATTTGGCTCACACCCAATTAAGTTAACAATTGCACGACCCCTTGCCGCTCTTCCACCTTGAGGAATGTCATAAACCTTAAGCCAGTAACATTTTCCCTTGTCCGTAAAAAACAACATGTAGTTGTGTGTGTTTGCAATAAAGAGATGTTCTACAAAATCTTCGTCTTTACTCATCGCACCTTGAACGCCCCTTCCACCTCTTCTTTGGGTTCTATAAGTGTTTGCTGCTGTTCTTTTGATGTATCCCTGGTGAGTGATTGTTAAAACAACCTCTTCTTCCGCTATCATATCTTCCATAGAAAAGTCTGTATCAACCGGAATGATTTCTGTTCTTCTTGAGTCAGCATAAAGCTCACCAATCTCTTTCAGTTCAGATTTTATTATACCCATTCTTTGTTCTTTACTATCTAGAATTCCTTTTAAATGTGCAATAACTTTTATTATCTCTTTATATTCTGTTACAACTTTTTCAACTTCTAGGTTTGTTAGTTTTTGCAACCTCATGTCTAGTATTGCTTGAGACTGAACCTCTGAAAGATTAAAGTTGTTCATTAATCCTTCTTTTGCCTGAACAGGGTTTTTACTTCCTCTAATTATTTTAATGACTTCATCAATGTTATCAAGAGCAATTTTCAGCCCCTCTAATAAATGAGCCCTCGATTCTGCTTCTCTTAGCTCAAACTGCGTTCTTTTAACAACAATTTCATGACGAAAATCAATAAAGTGATTTAAGATTTCTTTAATTGGCATTATTTTTGGAATACCTTTAACGAGAGCTAATAGTATTATGCCAAATGTGTCTTGAAGTTGGGTGTGTTTATATAATTGATTAAGAATGACTTCTGGTACGGCATCTCTTTTTGTTTCAATAACAACTCTTATTCCATCTTTATCTGATTCATCCCTAAGGTCCGTAATACCAACAATCTTCTTATCTCTAACTAAGTCTGCAATTTTTTCAACTAAGTTTGCTTTATTTGTTTGATAGGTGACTTCTGTAATAACAATACTATCTTTTCCATTAGCAGCGCTTTCAATGTGTGCTCTCGCACGCATTTTTATTTTTCCCCTTCCTGTTTCGTATGCTTGTTTTAGACCATCCATTCCCATTATAAGGCCAGCAGTAGGAAAATCCGGTCCTTTTATATGTTGCATTAACCCTTCTGTTGTTATCTTTTTATTTTCTATTAATGCAATTAAGCCAGCAATAATCTCTTTTAAATTGTGTGGAGGGATTTTTGTGGCCATTCCGACAGCAATTCCCTCAGAACCATTAACTAGTAATGTTGGGACAAGAGAAGGAAGAACGGTTGGTTCTTTAAGTGTTTCATCAAAATTAAGACCCCAATCCACTGTGTCTTTTTCTAAGTCTTTTAACATTTCGCTAGAAAGTTTTGTCATTCGTGATTCAGTATAACGCATTGCCGCAGCATTGTCTCCATCGATTGAACCAAAATTTCCCTGACCATCAACCAATTGATAGCGCATCGAAAACCCTTGAGCCATTCTAACAAGGGCATCGTAAACAGAACTATCTCCATGGGGGTGATATTTGCCTAAAACATCACCAACAATCCTTGCGGATTTTTTATATGGCCTGTTCCAACTTGAACCAAGTTCACTCATTCCAAATAAAATTCTTCTATGGACAGGTTTTAAACCATCTCTAACATCTGGTAGGGCTCTAGAAACAATAACAGACATTGAGTAGTTTAGGTAACTTTCTTTCATTTCTTCCACGATATCTCGTGGAAGGGTATTATCTCTATTAAAATCGACCATGTTTTTCCTTAAATATTATACATCAAGATTGACTACAAATTTTGCATTTTTTTCAATAAAAGTTCGCCTTGCTTCAACATCACTACCCATTAAGTTTTGAAACGTTTCGGCTGCTTCTGCGGCACTTTCAACTGAAACCTGTAAAAGGGTTCTTGTTTCTGGGTCCATTGTTGTTTCCCAGAGTTGGCTGGGGTTCATTTCACCAAGACCTTTATATCTTTGCATAGAAACTTTTGTTTTCTTATTGTCTTTTTTCATTCTTTCTATTAACAGGTCTCTTTCATTGTCATCATAAGCATATGCTTCTTTTTTTCCTTGAGAAACCCTATAAAGGGGAGGTAGTGCTAAATATAAATATCCCCCATCTATAACTTGTTTCATTTTTCGGTAGAAAAAAGTTAAAAGCAACGTTCTTATATGAGAACCGTCAACATCAGCATCCGTCATAATTATTATTTTATGATACCTTAGTTTTTCTGGGTCAAAATCACCCACAGACCTTTCACCTGTATCATCCTCAGAACCTCCAAAACCAGCCCCAAGGGCTGTTATCATTGATTGAACTTCGTTGTTAGATAATAATTTATCGATTCTAGCTTTTTCCGCGTTGATAACCTTTCCCCTCAACGGTAGAATTGCCTGTGTTCTTCTATCTCTTCCTTGTTTTGCTGAACCGCCAGCAGAATCCCCCTCAACAAGATAAATTTCTGAAAAAGCAGGGTCTCTATTTGAGCAATCTGCAAGTTTTCCAGGTAAAGAAGACCCGCCTAAGGCGCTCTTTCGCCTTATTAACTCCCGCGCTTTTCTTGCGGCACTACGACTTCTTGCCGCTAGTAATGCTTTCTCTATTACGCGACGCCCTATAGATGGGTTTTGCTCTAAAAAATCTAATATTCCTTCATATACAACTTTATCAACCAAACCTTTAACATCTCCGTTTCCAAGTTTTGTTTTAGTTTGTCCTTCAAACTGGGGCTCTGCGACCTTAACACTTATGATCGCTGTTAATCCCTCTCTAAAATCTTCACCTGATAGAGTTATTTTTTCATTTTTCTTAGCTTTTATTAAGTTGTTTTTTGATGCGTGGTTGTTCATTGCCCTGGTAAGCGCCGATCTGAACCCCGATAGGTGCGTTCCACCTTCAATTGTATTAATGTTGTTAACAAATGTCAAAATATTGTCATTGTATGTGTTGCCGTATCGAAGAGCCACATCAACCGGCACCTCTCCATCCTCTTTGTTAACTGTTATTATTTTATCATGTAGAGGGCTATTGTTTTCATCTAAGTATTTAACAAAATCACTTAACCCACCTTTAAACTTGAAAGAATCTGTTTCTCCGTCTTCCACCCTTTCATCTTTTAACACAATCTCTAAACCACTATTTAAATATGCTAACTCCCTAAGTCTTTCAGCTATAATGGAATATTCAAAGTTTATTGTTTTAAATATTGTGTTGTCTGGAAAAAAACAAACTCTTGTTCCTGTTTTTTTTGCAGATCCTGTAACTTTAAGTTCGTTTTGCGGATCACCAATTTTATAGTCTTGTCTGTGAATTTTTCCATCCCTGTTTACTTCAACCCATAACCATTCAGAGAGTGCGTTAACAACAGAAACACCAACTCCATGAAGGCCACCTGAAACCTTATAAGATCCTTTATCAAACTTTCCACCGGCATGTAAGACTGTCATTACTACTTCTACCGCTGGCCTATTTTCTTCTTTATGAATATCAACAGGAATACCCCTTCCATTGTCTTCAACCGTTACAGAACCGTCCTTATTGAAGACAACTGTTACCTTATCACAATAACCGGCTAGAGCTTCATCAATTGAATTGTCAACCACCTCGTAAACCAGGTGATGAAGTCCTCTTTTACCAACATCCCCGATGTACATCGCAGGTCTTTTTCTTACGGCTTCTAAACCCTCAAGAACTTTTATGTTCTCTGCGCTATATTCTGCTTGCTTTGGTTCTAAACTCATATGAATCTGATGTCCTTTATGATTTTCTTGTTTATTTTGTTGTTTAATTTATTAATTATTTCTTTTTTTTGTAGATGTAATTCTTGTCGCCAAACAGGAGAGGTTGTCTCTACTTTAAGCACACCGTGTTCTATCGACGTCGCTTTTGCGTTTTTACAAACTTTTTCCCCAACAACAACATCCCAAGCGTCTATTAAGTTTTGTTGGTCTAAAACCTTTTCCAGACCAGAAGTTTGAATAAATTTCTTTAACGCTTTTCCAATGTGTTGCATTAACGTTGCAACCTTATTGTTTTTGAATTACTGTATTTTTTTAACAAACCACTATTCTCTACGTTTAAAATATCTGTTGTTGTAATAATCGTTTGTGTTCTTTTTGATTCTTCATCTCTAAACAAACTTAACATTGCGACAATTTTTTTACTTCTTTCGAGGTCTAGTTTTGCAAAAAGATCATCTAACAAAAGAGTAGGATACACTCCTGTGTTCTTTTTTAAAAAAAGCATTTCTGTTACTTTTAATAAGAAAAGTGTCAGCTTGTGTTCACCTTGCGAACCATACTCCCTAAGGGTTTTCCCATTCCAAAAGAAAGTTATGTCATCTTTGTGGGGACCATACGAAGTCCTTCCTCTTGCTATGTCTTTATTTTCTCTTTTTTTAAGGTTTTCTAGAATTTCTTCTTTGTTTTTTAGCTCTGTTGTCGACGAGGTTTTAATATCTAGTGTTCTATCATATTGATCAACAGTTGAAAGAAATAAGTTGTTAAACATTAAAAGGTGCTCAAACCTCTCTCCCCAAAGTTTCTCTGCTTTTTCTGATAATAGGTTGTCCCATGGTGATAACTGGTTTTTTTTAGTTTTATCATCACGTATGTTTTGTAATGCTGCGTTTCTTTGTTTAAGTGCCCTATTGTATTCTTGTAATGAGTTAATATATTTTTTATTTGAAACAGAAAACATTTTATCAATGAACTGTCTTCTTTGTAATGGTGCGCCTTTTGTAATTGGTTGTTCTTCTGGGGATAAAACAACGACATTATTTTGTCCTATTAACTCTTTCCTGTTAAGTATCAGTTTCCCATTTACTTTAATTTTACTGCTTGTTTTTTCAACTTGTGCAGATATGATGTTTTTTACTTTCTTTTTTGAAAAGACAGCTTTTAATAATGAGGTTTTTTTATCTTCCTTTATTAACTGAGCTTGTTTGTGTGTTTTAAAGCTTTTCCCGTAGGTAAGTAGGTGTATCGCCTCCAAAACAGATGTTTTACCAGAACCATTTTCACCCCAAATCACCGTGATGCCTTTACTAAATTCGAAGTGATTACTGTTGTGGTTTCTAAACGAAGAAAGAGATAGAGAATCAATAGACAACTAGTTTTATCTTTTTCTTTAATCATTTAACCTAATTGGCATAAGCAACATTAAGTTTTCAACATCTTTTTTCTCCGATGTTGAACTAAAGAGAGCTGCACTAACAGGAGTGCTAAAATTAGCAATAATTGTTTTTCCCGGAATATGGTTAACAACATCTTTTAAATATTCAGCGTTATACCCAATTGTTAAATCTTCTCCTTTAAATTCAGCTTTAACCGACTCAACTGCCTTTGATGATTTTTCCGGGTCCTCTGTTGTTATTAGACAAGAATTTGAAGATAAAGACATTGCAACTTGGTGTGTTGATTTATTAGAAAAGATTGACACTCTTCTGATTGCCCCTAAAAGAACCTCTTTTTCGGATTTAAGCTCTTTGTTGTTTTCTTTAGGAATTACACTTTCGTAATCTGGAAATTTTTCTCCAATAATTCGTGTAGAAATGACATCTTTTTTGATTTTTGCCGATAAGTGAGATTCACCAATAGACAATATCACGTCATCTTCACTTAGATATGAAGACATATAACTCAAAAACTTTTTTGGTATTATAATTTCACCTTGGAAGTTTTTTGAGGTGAAGTTTTTTCTCCTGTGTCTTACAAGCCTATGCCCATCTGTTGATACAGCAATTAAACCTTCTTTAGTAAATTTAAAGAGAACGCCGGTTAGGGCTGGTTTTAACTCATCCTTGCTTACAGCAAAAGTAGTTGCGTTTATAATTTCTTTGAGGTCTTTACCCGAGATATTTATATCAGATTGGTTTTCCTGGACTAATGGCTGGGGAAACTCTTCTGGTGGTTTAGCCATTAAATCGTAATCACCTGTATCTGTGTGTATTTTAGCTCTATTTTTACTATCTACCTCTAGAGTTATTCTTGTTTCAGGGAGTTCGTTTGTTATTTCCAATAAGGTTTTTAAAGGTAGCGCTGTTGAACCTTTTGTCTCGAGACTAGAGGGAACGTTTATTTCGATTGTTAATTCTAGGTCCGTCGATCTAAATATTGTTTTACTGTCGTCAGCCTCTATATAAACACAACCTAAAATTGGTAATGTTGTTCTTGTTGGTGTGGCTTTGGAAAGTTTTTGTAGTGCTTTTTGTAGTTCTGTTTTTGATGTGGAAAACTTCATAATTGGTACCCTGAAAAAAGAATAATTGTCAAATTAATTTAATAAACTAACTTACCAAGGTCTTTGTTTTTATGAAAGAGTTTATAGACTATTTTTGTATTTTATAAACTTGAACCTCACTTCTCTTTCCTTTTACTTTTATAGGTTTAAGTTTTTTATAATTAAAAGTTTTTTTAGTCTCGAACCAGACAGAGTCAGATGTTATTATTTCGTCTGGACCAGCAGCGGAGCACAACCGCGCACCTAAATTAACCGTGTCTCCTATTACGGTATAATCCATTAATTCTTTAGAACCTATATTTCCAGAAACAACTAACCCTTTATTTATTCCAATACCAACTTTTATAGGTTTTTCGTTTTCAATAATCTGTTGTTTGTTAAATGTTTTAATTTTATCTTGCATTTCTATTGCGGTTTTAACAGCTCTTTCAGTATCGTCCTTAGATGATGTTGGTGCGCCAAAAACAATCATTAATTCGTCGCCAATTATTTTATCTAGTGTTCCATTATTTTTAAAAACAATGTCAATCATAAGGGAAAAATAACTATTTAAGGTTGAGACAACTTTTTCCGGTTCCATTTTTTCCGACATTGATGTAAACCCTCGTATATCTGAAAAAAGGACCGTCACCTCTCTTTTTTCACCGCCTAAATTTAACTTAGCATCGTCCTCTAATAGTTTCTCTACCACCTGTTTTGAAACATATCTTTTAAATGTTTTCTTGATTTTACTTACGTCTGTTATATCTTCAATTGCAAGGACAGATCCTTTTATTTTTTTGTCTTTATCTACTCTTGGTGATGTTGAAAAGTTTATCCTTGTTTCTTCAGAAACGCTTAAAAAAGGTATATTTACTATTTTGTTTTTTTCATTCTTTGTTTCGGTTTTAATAATTAGTTCAATTATTTCTTCATCTTTTTCAAATAAATACATATAATGGTTTCCAATTATATCCTCTTTTTCTTTTTTTAATATCTTAAGCCCTGCACTATTAATAGAGTCTATTTCTCCAAGAATATTGATAGTGATAACACCTGTTGCAATACTGCTTAGTATACTTTCATTAAAGTTTTTTTCTTTTGTTATGTCTTTGAATAACGCTGCGTTCTCCATTGCAACAGCGGCCTGATTACTTAACGCCATTAAAAGATCTAGGTCTAAACTGTTAAATTCTTCAACTCCCTTTCTGGTTTCTTTGTTGCATAAAACCATATAACCTAAGGTTTTGTTTTTTACCTGTAGTGGTGTAATAATTAGGTTGCTCTCTTTTAGTTTTTTTTGAAGGGTTGTTTTATCTTTTTCTACCAAAAACAAACCTTTTTTATTTCCCTTTATCTCTTGAAATACTTTTAATTTTTTTGATATTAAGCTCTTTTCTTCATCCCAATTGAACGTTGATATTGGTTCTAAAATAAGATTATCTTTTTTTTGAATTAACAACATTCCTTTTGATGCGTTCAATATGCCAACAGACCTCCAAAGCACATCTTCAGATAATTCATCAACGTTTAAAACTGAACTTATTGCAACACTTATATCAAATAATGTTTCTAATTCTAATAATTTTAGACTTATTTCTCTTTTTTTACTGTCTAATTCTTTGATTAAGTGGTGATTATAGAGGGCTTTAGTTAAATGACTTGATATTATACTCATTATTTTAACATCTAGATCAGTGAAAGATTGATTCATAAACTTATTACCAATGCAAAATACGCCAAGTAAATCTTGTTTATGAAATAAAGGAATTAATATTTTTATTTTTTGTTTTTTAAGATCTTCCTTTATTTTATTGTTTATTGAAGTGTTTTTTTCATTAATATAAAAAAGGTTTTGTTCTTTCTTTTTATTTAAATCTTTAAATAAATCAGATGGGTTTATTTCTTTTGAAAATCCTTGAGTTGCTAAAAAGTGCGTATCTTTTTCTTTTTTTACAACAATAATAGCGCCTTTAGATGCCATTATTGTTCCAAGGGTTAACCTTAATATACCGGAACCTATTTTATGAATCTTCTCTGCATCAATTAAAACTTCACCTAGTTCATTTATTGAAGATAAATAATAATCAAGTTGGTCGAGGTTATTTACCTCTGTGTTTTTTGTTATAATATTCCTTCTAAAGCTTCATTTTCTGAATAAAAAACAGATGAATATTTTGTTAAACCCATTATATTAAACGTTTTCTCTACAATGGGGGCTAAATTGTAATAACCTAGTTTACCGTCCACGTCTTGTAGTTTTTCTATAATTTCTATTAATATCGAAACACCTATACTATTTACAACTTTTGTGTTTTCTAGGTCTAATAAAAAAAACTTACTTTTATCTTCTATTTCTTTATAACAAACCTCTGATATTTTTTCTCCACCTACATTATTTAAATAACCAGATGTTTTTATTACAACAATTTCACCTTCCTTCCTAACCTCTAAATTAAAATCTGACATATATTCCTTTTTTATTTTTTCTTTGTCATCGTTACAGTTGTACCTTCTTCTGTACTTTCAAATTTAACTGTGTCCATTAGCTCTTTTATTAATTGTAAACCCCAGCCTCTTTTATAATCTGAACCTAACTTCTCTTCAATTTTAGGTATAGCAACTTTAGACTTGTCAAAACCTATACCTTTATCTGTTACTTGTATTTCGAGTAAGTCATCTTTTATTTTAAAATGTATTTCAATTTGTTTATCCGATTCACTGTGTTCAAAAGCATTAATACAAGCTTCTATTAGAGCCATATTTATTTCTGCCGCTTGATCATCATTTAAACCCATATGTTTAGATACGACTTCAGCTGTCTTAGTAGCTGCTAACTCCATATCTGGTAAAACAGGTAAAGTTAATTCAACTACAGGAGGTTTTACTTTTACCATCTTATTAACCTTTATTTACATATTTAATTCTTCATAAAGTAATATAAAAAAAAAGATATAACAATTTTGTTTTTAGATAATTGTTTTATAAAACAATATAACTTATTTAATTACTTTTTTATTATATAGTACGTTCAAATGTTAACATCTTTAAGAACACAAACTACAAAACTCTGTTTTTATATGTACTTAAGAATTTTTAAAAAAATATTCAACTGTTTATAAGTTTATAAAAAACTTGATAAACTTATAGTTGTTAAGAAAAAAAAACATAAATTTCTTTAAATAATAAAAAAAAAAACTTAGAAAATGTATGTTGATAAAAAAGTTGATAACTATTAATTAAAAACCTTAATAAAAATTTCTTTTTTTGCGGAAGCTATCCAATCTTTATAATAATCCATTTTCTTTTTATTTAAGGCTAAATTTTCAATTTCAAACCAATGGTCTTTTAAATTAGCTTTTCCGCCAGGTTTAACCCCTTCTATCCAAATTAAATGAAATCCTAAGTCAGAGTTAATAGGAGGACTACAAGCACCTGTATCTATATATTTTAAAGCTTGCCCTATTTCAGGAATAGAGTATGATAAAGGATCTATCCAGCCTAAATCTCCACCAATTTTTTGAGTTGTAATATCACTAGTGTATAAAGAAACATTTTTAATAAAATCACTAATTGTTTTAATCGAGTCTTTCTGTAAAGACATTGCAAAATTATAAGCTTTTTCTTGATCTTTTTTAGTTATTTCTGGGGTAAGTAGAATATGCCTTACTTTTATTTTATCACCCTTCTTTTCTTCGGTTTCAATTAAATGATAACCAAACTCAGTTTTTATTGGACCAACAAGGTCTCCTTCTTGGGCACTAAAAGCGGCTACTTCAAAATTTTTAACTAAAGATCCGCGACTTACCCAACCGAGAGAACCACCTGTTTTTTTCGAACCCGGGTCTACTGAGTTTTTTAGTGCTATATCTTCAAACAACGATCCATTCAATATTTCTTTTTTAAAACCAAGTATTGTTTCTTTCGTTTTTTCTGTAGATTGCAAACTAGGTTTTATTGGAATTAAAATATGTCTTACTTTTGTTTTTAAAGGCACAGAAGGCAAGCTATCTTTATATGTTTTATAAAAAGAAACAACACCAGGTCTAGTTATAGAAACAGAGGCCATTAAACTTTGCTGGTATTTTTCCGACACCAATCGATCTCGCATATCAAACCAAAACTCTCTTTTAAAATCATTAATACTTTGTCCCAAAGCTTCTTCTGTTTTTTTCTTACTACCCGCTTGAAAAATTAAAGTTTGAACCTGTTGATCAAGTGATTTATCAACTTCTTTTTCATCCACTAAAACGGAATCTAATTCCGCCATTCTTAAAAGTATTTTTTGGTCTATCATGTTTTTTAAAACGTTACTTTGTAGCTTCATAAACTTTTCAGGATCAATATTTGGGTTAATTTTACTTTGCACTGCTGACATGTTTACCATTTGCGCTAAATCACTCTTTAAAATAAGATGATCTTCAACAACAGCAGCAACACCATCTATGTATTGAACAGGTTCTTCACAAAAAACAAAAACAATAAAAAACAAAAACAGAAACTTTTTCATATTTATTTAATAATTAAGGTTAATAAAAACATCACTTTCTCTTTTTAAACTATCTAACAATAAAGAGGTTCCTTTTATGTTAACTTTTTTTATAAGACGTTGATAAATTTCATCATGAACATCTTCTAATCCAAAAAAAGAACCCTTTTTATAACGAGAGACAACCTCAAAGATATGGTGTTTTTTGTTAAAAAAAACAGGCCCAACAAGAGGTTGTTTAGAATTAAAAATAAGATCATTAATTTCTTTCGATAAAGTGCCCCGCTGAATATAACCAGAGTCTTTTAAATATTTATCTACATTAAAAGATTTTTTGGTTCTTGAAAGCTGGTTTTTAATTTTTTTTGCTGAATCCAAACTTTCAGATAAAAAATGTCTAGCAAAAACACCATCTTGTTTTCGAATAAAACTTGATTTATTATTGTTATAGTAAGTTAAAACAGCTTTTTTTGTTATTTTACTTACAACACTAGTTTTTGTTTCGATAAAAGAAGATATAACAAGGTCTTTGTAATATTTTTCTGTTTTTTCTTTCAATACACGATCGTTTAAAAAACCTTCTTTTTTAGCTTCACCAAAAAGAACTTGATTGTTTACCCAGGTATTAACAAAAACAGAAATATCTTTCTTATTCATATTGGGTTTGACTAGTTGGGTTGGGAGGTTTTTAAAGAAAAGTTTTTTCTTACCAACCCGAGCTAAGACAACATCATCATTATCTTTTACGCTACTACAAGAGAGAATAAAAAAGAGAAAAATAATTATTTTATTGTTTTTAGCTGATATTTTTATCATTAAAAAATGGTTCTATTTCAAACAAAAGAAGAAAGGCGCGCTCAACCCCACTAACAGAAAAAACAATAACAAGGTTTCCCTTTGTATCCTTCTTGTAATGAAAACCGTTTAAGTTTTCACTTTTAAAAGAATTTAAAAGGCTAAAAAGGTTTTCTAGTGTTTTAAACACCCCTAAGTCACTTAAAGTTAAAGAAAAGGAGGTGTCTTTTATATAAATTTTATTAATACAAGAATCTCTAAAGATTAACTTAACGTGTGAAAAAAGAAACAACCTTTCTGTTTCCACCGGTAGGTTTCCAAACCTATCAACTAAGCTCTTTTTTATTCTTAAAAGGTCTGAGAGTGTTTTAGTTTTTGAAAGCTGGAAATAAAAATCAACCCGAATGGATCTATTAGAAACGTATTTTTCACCAATTTCAGTAAGAAAGTCACCAAAAATAATTACGTCCTGTCTTTTTTCAATTTGATTCTTTTCAAGGTTAATTTCGTCTTGTAAAATTTCACAATACAACTCGAACCCCACAGAAGATATATTTCCACTTTGCTTATAACCAAAAAGACTACCTGCACCTCTAATTTCTAAGTCCTTAACTGAAAGGGTGTAACCAGAACCAAGTGCGTTGTTTTCTTCAACGGCTTTTAAACGAAGGTGTGCGTCTTGCGAAAGTTGTTTTTGTGGAACAAGTAAAAGACAGCGAGCTTGTTTTTCTCCACGGCCAACACGTCCACGAATTTGATAAAGTTGAGAGAGTCCGAAATCCTGTGCATTGTTTATAATTATTGTGTTTGCGTTGGTAACATCTAAACCTGACTCAATTATTGTTGTGCAAACTAAAATGTCAATTTTACCAGAAAAAAAAGAAAGAACAATTGGTTCAAGTTCTTTGCTTGGTATTTTTCCACTAACACCTTCTATTTTAACGTTTTTAAATCTGTTTTTAATCTTATTTATAATTATAGGAATAGACTTAATGTCGTTATGGAGAAAATAGGTTTGGCCACCCCTTTCTAATTCAAATTCAATTGTTGAAAAAATTAAATCCCAATTAAAATAACGAACACTTGTTAAAATAGGTCTCCTTGATTTAGGGGGGGTCAAAATGGTGCTTAAATCCCTCAAACCAACCAATGATTGCTGCAGTGTTCTAGGGATAGGTGTAGCCGTTAAAGTTAAAACATCTAAATGGTTTTTTAGTGATCGAATTTTTTCTTTATGTTTTACTCCAAAACGATGCTCTTCATCAATAACCAATAAAGAAAGGTTTGGAATGTCAACATCACCAGAAAGAACCCTGTGTGTTCCGACTAAAACATCAACGACACCCTTTTTTAAACCCTCTAAGGTTTTAGTTTGTTCTTTTTTAGATCTAAAGCGAGACAGCAACCCAACTCTTACACCTAGAGGCTCAAGACGCTCTTTACAGGTAATGTAGTGTTGATCTGCTAAAATTGTAGTTGGGCACAAAAGAATAGACGCCTTATTTGAAAGACAACTTTTAAAAATAGCCCGAAGAGCAACCTCTGTTTTACCAAACCCCACATCTCCACAAACAAGACGATCCATTGGTTTTTGACCATTCATATCAACAAAAACATCTTCTATTGCTTTTTTCTGGTCAGGAGTTTCAATGAAAGAGAAGGAAGAAGAAAGGGCCCCATCAAGATCATTTTCAATTACGTAAGAAAAACCTCTTTTTTTATTTTTTTCGGTATATAAAGAAATCAATTCTTTCGCAAAAAGACGAACAGCTTTTTTTGTTTTTTGTAGTTCTAAATTCCAACGCTTTGACCCAAGCGATGAAATTTTTGGGTCTCTTTTCGTACCAACATATTGATGAATTAACGATAGCTGGTCCAAAGAGACATAAACTATTGAACCTTTACTATATTCTATTTGGACAGATTCACCCGTTCTTAGAGCTTCATCTCTAAAAACAAGCCCTTTAAAAAGACCAACGCCAAAAGATTTGTGAACGATAAAATCTCCAATAGCCAAACCAGCTATAGAGTTTTTGTTTAGTTGATCTATATTGTTCTGCGCTTTCAAGCTAAGAGGCTTGGTTTCCCTCTCTATATCTAATACAGAAACAACCAAAAGGTTAAAGGTTTTTATGTAAAAACTTTTATTTAAAAAGCCAACACTTTTCACAAAGTCTTTTTTTTCAAACCAAGAAAGGCTTTCTTCTGTTCCACCCGCTAAAAACACAGAAACATCTTCTCCAAAGTTTTCTTTTACATCAGAAGGTTTCCGTATGAAGACTTCTAATGCGCTAATGTTGTTGAACTTGTATACATCACCATCACCAAAAAACACTTTACCGAGGCTGTCACTTAAACAAACATACCTATCAAAGACACAAAAAAGACCCATAAGGCTAGTTTTATCAACAGCTTGGCTCTCTTTTGAAAACTCTTTTAACGATATAAAATCATGGTTTTTTTCTGTTAGTTGGCTCAGCGTGTTAAAGGTTGAAATGGAACCAACTGTATCAAAATCAAAAGACAGCCTAAAAGGTTTTTTAAAGTGTTTTGGGTATATGTCAACCACATCACCCCTGTTAGCATAATAACCCGGTTCGTAAACAAGCTCTGTTCTGGCATAACCCGTTTTCTGTAAAAACAAGATTAGCTCTGATATATCACAGCTATCACCAACATTTAAACGAAACTCTTTTAATCTTTTTTCTATATTTTTAGGTATTTCTTCCTCTTCCAGGGACTTTTTAGTACCAATACAACAGAAGGTCTTTTCTGTCGCTAAATTAATTAACGCTTCTTTTCTATATGTTGATTCTTCCGTGTTAAACCCCGGAACGGCTTCTCCATTAAAACTTTTAGGGTAATAAAGAAAGTTGTTATTATGTTCTTTCGCTTTATTAAAAAACTTTTGTGCCAAACTTTCTTTTTCAAAAACAATAAAAAAACTGGTTTTAGAGGATTTTATTAGATCGGTTAAAAACAAGATACCGGCACCCAAAGTAAAACCGCCCAAATTAGGCTTCTCATAAAAAGATTTAATTAAATCTTTTGAATAAAAAAGTTCGTTCGTTGTTTGTTTCACGTGAAACAACTCACTTTAAAACGTTAATTATTAACACTGTTGAATCTGACGGTTTTATTCCGGATATACGATTAGCCTGACCAATTGTCTCTGGCCTAACTAAGTTAAATTTTTCTATAGCTTCTTTTGAGAGGCCTTTTATTGAGTTATAGTCGAAGGTTTTTGGGATTTTTGTTTTTTCGTGTTTTTTAAGCTTTTCTATTTCTTTTAGGTGTCTTTTAATATATCCCTCATATTTTATTTCCGACTCCACATCAAAAAGAATATCATCAACCAACCACAAAGGTAACGCATCCGACTCTTCATAGAAGTTTATAGGGAGGTCTTTAATGGAAAAACCGGGCCTTTTTATCAGCTCTGTCGCTGGTTTTGCCTGTGGTATTTTAATTTTTAAAGAAATATGTTCTGGCTTTATGGATGTTTTTAACCTGTTGTTAATCTTGGTTCTTTTAGACTTCACATTTAACAAGATGTTTCTTTTATCAAAGGGTAAGAGGTTGTGTTTACTGGAGTCTTCCTGAAGTCTGTCTGCGGTGTTTGATATTCTTAACATTAACCGGTATTCTGCTCTAGATGTAAACATTCTATAAGGCTCTAATGTGTCTTTTGTAATTAAATCATCAATCATTACACCTGTATAAGAAGAAGAGCGACTTAACACCAAGGGTTCTTTCTCTTTCGCGTATGACGCTGCATTGATACCGGAAAGTAAGCCTTGCGCAGCTGCCTCTTCATAACCAGAGGTCCCATTCATTTGCCCTGCAAAAAACAAACCGGAAACATCTTTAGTTTCTAATGTGTTTTTTAATTGGGCTGGAGGAAAAAAGTCATACTCAATTGCATAACCAGGTCTAAAAAACTCTACTTTTTCTAAACCATCAATTTCTCTTAATGCTTTGATTTGTATTTCCTCTGGAAGGCTCGTTGAAAAACCGTTTAAATATATTTGATCTGAGTTTTCCCATTCAGGCTCTAGAAATAAACTATGAGAACCTCTCTGTGAAAAACGATGAATTTTATCTTCAATTGAAGGGCAATACCGGGGCCCCACTCCCCCAATGTCACCGGAAAACATTGGAGATTTATTTTTATTATCGGAAATTATTTCATGTGTGTTTAGGTTCGTGTTTACTAAATGACAGAGTTCATTTTTAGGTTTAAAGTCTCCTGTAAAATAAGAAAAAGGAACTGGGTATTTGTCCCCCTCTTCTATCTGTGTCTTGCTCCAATCTATGGAGTGTTTGTTAAGCCTAGGTGGCGTTCCCGTTTTAAGCCTCCCAGAACGAAAACCTAAAGAAACAAGAGATTCAGTTAGGCCCTCAGCTCTCTCCTCCCCCATTCTACCCGCTAGTATTTTTCGATCACCAACGTGTATGATACCAGATAAAAAAGTGCCACTAGTTACAACAAGTGATTTAGTTCGTAGTGTTTCCCCGGATCTCAGTTTCACTCCCGATATTTTTTCTCCAGAAACAGAAACAGAAACAACCTCACCTTCAAGCAAATTTATGTTTTGTTTTTTTATCTCTCGCACAACGGTTCTTTCATATAAACGTTTGTCTATCTGGGCGCGCGGAGACCAAACTGCTCGCCCCTTCGTTTTGTTTAATGTTTTAAACTGGATACCCGTCTGATCCGCAAAGGTTGCCATTTTCCCACCCAACACATCAATTTCTCTTACAATTTGACCCTTTGCCAACCCTCCAATAGCGGGATTACACGACATTCTCCCTAGTGCCGCAACATCCATTGTAACTATAAGAACCTCACAATTAAGGTGTTTAGAAATTAAAGAGGCCTCTACACCTGCATGGCCCCCACCAACAACGATAACATCCCAAAGAGTGGAGTGTTTCACGTGAAACTATTTACCAACGCAAAAGTTAGAGAAGACGCCGTTTAAAACATCTTCAGAATTTACTTTTCCTAAAAAAACAGAAAGAAAATTCATGGAATCTTTTATTTCAAAAGCGACAAGCTCAAGTTCTGGTTTGTTGTTTTTTAAAATATTTAAGGCGGAGGTTAAAGAGGATAGGCTTTTTTCCAGGGCATCTTTTTGCCTAAGGTTGTTTATAGTTGAGTCGGTTGAGAAGTTGTTTTCTGTTACCAAAAGCTTTAATCTCTCCAGTAAAAGGTCAACGCCCTGGTTTTTTAGCGCCGATATATAAAAATAAGAAGGTTTTTTTACAAGACCAGCCTTTATTGAGTCTGTTTTATTATAAACATGTATTGTTTTTTTTGAATGCTTGGTTTCTATTTTTTTAATTTTTGGAGAAGACATTGAAATAATAATATCTGCTCGCTCTATTTCTTTAGAGGCGCGCAGAACACCTTCTTTTTCAATGGGGTTGTCTGTGTTTGTAATACCGGCGGTATCAATAAGAAGAACGGGAACACCTGAGAGTGTTATTTCAGATGTTATTGTGTCGCGAGTGGTACCAGAAACACTACTCGTAATACTCCTGTTTTCACCAAGAAGGCAATTCATCAAAGTTGATTTTCCAACATTTGGTTTTCCAACCAAAGCTATTCTAAGCCCCTGGGTGTATGCCAGACCCATACTGTAAGAGTTTAAAATAGAACGAACCTTTAAGCAGCTGTTTTTTAATACCTTAAGGTAGTTGTTAACATTTTCAGGTAGGTGTGTATCTAGTTCTGAAACATCAAACTCAAATTCCAAAGAAGATAAAATAGAAAGAAGGTCTTTTTGTATTTTAAGAACTGTTGACGAAACAGAGCCAGACAAGTTTTTATTTTGATGTAAGGCCGCTTCTTCGGACCTTGAGTTAATCAGGTCTCCTACAGCTTCCGCTTGAATAAGGTCTAATTTACCGTTCAAAAAAGCTCTTTTTGTGAACTCTCCCGGCTCAGCTATTTTTGCACCTAAAAAACACGCTCTTTTTATAATTGAATCAACAATTACAGGATTTCCATGACACGAGATTTCAACTATATCTTCTCCGGTGTATGAGTTGGGGTTTCTGAAATAAGTAAAAAGGGCTTCGTCTATTTTCTTTTTAGAGTCTATAAAAACAGAAGAAAGTACAACAACCCTATCCCGAAGAACCATACTGTCGCTTGCTAGGCTTTGGGCTATTAACAGTGCTTTTTCACCACTTAATCTAATTATTGAAACACTTCCTCTACCAAAAGGTGTTGCTTGAGCAACGATGGTGTGGCTGTCGTACATGGTTACCGTGGCGTTGGTGGTTTGGTCTGCGCGGTGCTTGGAACAAGTTTTTGTTGGAGGATTGTTAAAATATTGAAAAGGGTGTAATAAAGGTTTAAACCTGAGGGAAACGAATTAAACATTAAAAAGAAAAAACCAGTCATAAAATATTGCATAGTTTTCTGCTGTGGTTGTTGTGCCCCTGGAGCCATCATACGCTGTTGGATAAACATAGAAACAACCATTAAAACAGGAAGAACAGATATTTGGTTTCCGTAAATCGGAATCGTAAAAGGTAGATGTATTATTGTATCAGGAGCAGAGAGGTCTCTTATCCACCAAACAAAAGGCTCAGCCCTAAGCTCTATTGTGGTTCTAAACACTTGAAAAAGCGCCAATAACAAGGGCATTTGAAGTAGCATTGGAAGGCACCCACCTAAAGGGTTCACACCTTTTTCTTTATAGAGCTGCATCGTCGCTTGGTTAAGCTTTTGGGGGTTGTTTTTATATTTATCTCTTAAAGCGTTTACTTCGGGTTGTATGGTTTGCATTGCTGCAGTGGACTGGTAACTTTTTTTTGTTAGCGGGTAGACAATTAGTTTAACTAAAAAAGAAAAAATTATCAAAACAATACCGTAGTTAGGAACAATCTTATGGATTTCTTTAAGGCTGTACAAAACACCCTTTGATATTGGTCTTATAAAAGACCACCCAAAATCCATAACCATATCAAGATTAACAGATAGCGTTTTAATTTGATCGTATTCTAAAGGACCTAGGTATAAGGTAAACCCCGATTCTCTTCCAGATTCAACAACAAAGGAAGCGTTGTATGTTTCATTTTCTTGAAAATCGGAAGAAAGAAGGGTTTTTTCAACGATATTTGGTTCATTGGGCACCAGAGCTGAGATAAAGTATTTTGTTCTGATTGCAACCCAATCTGCTGGCCCATTAAATGTTTGTTCTTCGCTTTTACCGGACTTTACTTTTTGTTTTTCAAGCTCCCCACCTTGATAAACATAAGATTGAAAATATGTTTGGTCTCCAACAACATCGTCTTCAGTGGGTGCCAGGCCACCATACCAACCAAACTCTAGATCTCTAAAAATTTGATTTCTAATTGTACTGCAGTCGATCTGTACCTGAATAGCGTAGGAGTCAGGTAAAAATGTTAATTTTTTTGTTATTTTTTCTCCCAAAACAACAAGAGAAAACTCAAGGGTATGTTCTTCTTCTATAGTTAAAGGTGTGTATTCAGTTTCAAGTTTCCATGATTGATTTACATTTATTGGGTTTCCATCAAGGTCTTCTATAAAGAACAAAAGATTTTCACTTTTTAATCCTGAAAGAAGGTCTACAGGCAGACTATCCGGTTTGAGGTAATTTTTTATAATAAAAGAGGTAAAGGTGCCACCATTGAGGGAACTAACTGTTGCTTGATAGAGGTTGTTTTCAATCTTTGTGACAGTTTCGGTAAACAGGGTGTTTGGTTTGGTTTCTTTTTTTTCACCTTCTTCTGTTGGGGAAAAGCCCTTGCCTTCTGTTTTGTTGTTAACAACATCATTTGAATCGGTTGGGTTACCTAAAACTACAACCTCCTCAACTTGTGAGGGGGGAGATACAAAATCCATATATTTAGGTGTAAATATTAAAACAACGGAGATAAGTAAGAATGCAAGTAGTGTGTTTCTATCCATTTTATTCCACGGGGTCATAGCCACCAGAATTAAAAGGGTGACATTTAATTATACGAAAAAATATTAATTTAATTGAAACGAAGAGGTTTTTTTCCTTGAGTGCGTCGATTGCATATTGTGAACAGGTTGGACTAAAGCGGCAACTTGGGGCAAAAAAGGGGGATAATAAAAGCTGGTAACCTTTTGTTAATAAGTGCAGAAAAAACCGCAGTGAGCGATCAAAGGTGTTTAAAAAAGGCATTGTTTAAAAATACTTTTTATAGCGCTAAACGTTTACGGCCTTTTTTCCTGCGTCTTTTTAAAACGTTTCTTCCGCCAACTGTTGCTGTTCTGGCCCTGAAGCCATGTTTGTTTCTTCTTTTTCTCTTGCTTGGTTGATATGTTCTTTTCATTTTCTTCTTTTGTTATTGTATTAAAGCCCGGGAAAATACAGAAAGACTGGGATTAACACAAAAAATAAATAGCTTAAATAAAACAAGAAAGAAAACAATAAACTTTAGTTTTTTTGTTGACTCTAATGGTGTGTTTTTACGTAATTTTTAACTGAAACATCTATGTGGACAACTTGTGGATAACAATATAAACAACCACGTTTCTCTGTGGAACTTGGTATATGAAAAACTGAAAGAATTGCTTCCGGGGCACGCCATTAACACGTGGTTTGAGCCGTTAGTTCCCATTACGATAACAGATGAAGAGTTGGTAATAGAGGTGCCAAATCAATTTTCTTACGAATGGATAGACTCTCATTATCAAAAAAACCTGGTAGACGCAATTGGAGTAGTTACTGAAAACCAAATATCTTATCGTTTTATTGTTTCTGCGAAGGGGCAAAAAAAGCAAAAAGAGGAGTCTGAGTCTTATAAAAAAGTAGAAAAAGTAGTAGAACCCGCCCCAAACAACCTTAATAAGACATACACCTTCAAGTCTTTTATTAAAGGAGCCAATAATGAATTCGCTAAGTCAGCGGCACAGTCTGTTTCTGAATCTCCAGGAAAAAATTCGTTCAACCCTTTAATCATTTATGGTGGCGTAGGTCTAGGGAAGACACATTTGATTCATTCTATCGGAAATAAAATACATGAGAAGAACCCACGGTCCAAAGTTGTTATAGTTACAAGTGAAAAGTTTACATTAGACTTTGTCAACAGTTTACGAAAGAATAGAACAATAGAGTTTGCACAACAGTATAGAAATGCGGATGTTTTGTTAATTGACGATATTCAATTCTTTAGGGGAAAAGAACAAACCCAAGAACAGTTTTTTCACACTTTTAACGTTTTACAACAAGCTGGAAAACAAATCGTTATGACAACTGATAAATATCCAGCAGAAATTAAAGGACTTCAAGAAAGACTACTTTCACGGTTTCAATCAGGGTTGTCCGTTGACATACAACCCCCCAATCTAGAAATTAGAATAGCTATTCTACTAGAGAAGGCTGAACAGAACGGGATACGTTTAGATTATAATATTATTGAGTTCATCGCAAAACATATTAAAAAGAACGTTCGTGACCTCGAAGGTGCTATTATTAGAATTTTAGCTAAATCATCGTTGATGAACAAAGAAATAGATTTTCAGCTTGTTAAAGAAGTTATTCGTGAAAGAATAGGTTCTAGTTTTAGCCCAGAACTGAGCATAGAAGACGTTGTAAAAAAGGTATCCGAAATAAGCAATGTTTCAGAAATAGAAATTGTAGGTAAAAGCCGTAAGATGGAAGTTGCTGAAGCTCGGCAAGTTTCTATGTACTTATGCAGAAAAATAATTGGAACATCTCTTAACAACATCGGTGTCTTTTTCGGTGGAAGAGACCACTCTACGGTAATACATGCTGTGAAAACTATTGATGAGAAAATTATAAATAAAAAACATATTAAAGAGCAAATAGAGTCAATTAAACAAGAGTTAGATTTTTCCCTTGCATGAAATTTTAACAAGAGGCTAATTAACCTCTGTTTTAGTTAGAATAGTTATTTACTCTGTTTAAATTTTAACAGTTAAACTTTGGTTTATTTTAGATATAAAAAACATTTAAACGATATGGAGTTATGTTATGCAAAAGAGCAGTATTAATAAAGTTATAATTGTCGGTTACCTAGGTCAAAACCCAGAAGCAAGATTTACCCCTCAAGGCACAGCGGTTACCAATATAAGTGTCGCAACAAAAGAATCATGGAAGAATCAAAGTGGGGAATTGCAAGAAAGAACCGAATGGCACAGGATTGACATGTATGGTAAAATGGCAGAAACCGCATCTCAATACTTAACTAAAGGACAACTTGTTTACGTAGAGGGCCGCCTTAAAACTGACGAATGGGACGATAAAGAAACAGGTGCGAAAAGAAGAGCAACTAAAGTACAGTGTGATAGTTTTACTATGCTCGGGAGAAAAGGTGATTCCAACGGACAAGGTTCCTCAATGGCCTCGGCACCGTCAGCACCATCAGCACCATCAGTATCATCTATGGACGACGACGACTTACCTTTTTAAATGTTTTTTAAGAGATTTTTAAATGTCAAATGGTCGGAAAAGAATATCTAAATAAATTTCATCCAAAACCTTCTTTCGTTAGAAGGCAAGTTGGGTATATTGCCTTACTCATTGGCTGTGTTGTTGCAAAAATTGTTGTTCGTGGAAAGTGGCATTTACCTAAAAAAAAAGGTTTTATAATTGCGTCTAACCATTTTAGTATTTTAGATCCACCCTTTTTCAAATATGCCATTCAAAAACCAATAAACTTCCTAGCCGCAAGTGACCAAGAAGTAAACGGGGCTTTTGTCTGGGCGCTCCACCTTTATGGTTTTATTCCTATAGACAGAGAAAACCTTGCGCCTTCAACTATTAAAAAAGCAAAAAAAGTTTTAAAAAATGGAGAAATTTTAGGGATTTTTCCAGAAGGAACAACAACCTCACCTGTTTTAAAAAAACCTAAAAATGGAGCGGTTTTTTTATCAACGGTTGAAAAAGCACCAATTGTTCCAATTTCAATCTATGGAGCAGAAACGATATGGCAAGATATTTTTAAAGGAATTCGGCCCAGGGTATATATAAATATTGGGAAGCCTTTTGGGCCCTTCGATATAAGGGGGACTAAAAGTGAAAAATTAATTAAAACAGAGTCTGTCGGGTCAGAAATGGCTGCAAGGATTGCATCGCTATTACCTAAAAGCAAAAGAGGGGAGTATAAAAATGACATTAGAATTAAAAGATATCAAAAAGAAAACAAGATAGTTCCGGCAGATGCTATAATTAGTCCTTATTATGACCCGTTATTATAAAATATATACCAAATAAAATAAACCCACCTCCAATTACAGCTTCTAACGGAAGTTCCTCTGAAAAAAGAATAAAACCAAAAACTGATGCTATTAATGGTTCACCCAAAGGCACGGAAGCTACAGCCGTTGGTGATAAAAATTTTATTGAATAATTTAAAAGGTTGTGACCCAATATAGAGGGAACAAAGCCGAGAAAAAGAAGCCAGATAAATTGTTCTTTTTTAAAGCTCAGTAGGTCATCTCCTGTAAGTAAAGCTAATAAAGCAATTGTAATTGAAGCGATAAGAAAGAGAGTTCTTCCATAGGTTGTGTTTTCAGTGTTTTTTCTGATTTTTGCTGCGAATATATATGTTACCGCAATACACATACCGCTTAAAAGAGATAGAAAGTTTCCATATAATAACTTCGTATCAAGATTTATGCTTTGTCCTTGAACAATTAAAAGACCAATCGTAGAAATACTAAGACCCCAATAAACTTCTTTCTCAAATTTTGTACCCTTTAAGAAAGCTACAAGTGTTGTAAAAAAAGGCCCCGTTGTTGCCAATAAAGTAGCATTTGCAATAGAGGTGTTTCTCACCCCGAGAAAAAAGAATGAAAAATGAAGACCTAGACTTATTCCTGCAATTAAAATTCTCTTTTTATTGGTTCTTGATAAAAAAGATGGTTTTTTTGATAGGCTATATATCCACAAAAAACTACTCGCAAGAAGCATTCTCCAAAAAGCCAGCGTTAAAGCAGGGACAGTTGCTACATATCTAATGACCAGTGACGTTGAGCTTACCGATATTAAAGCAATGGTGAGTAAAAGATAGAGTTGAGTTGAAAACTTTTTATTCCGGGAAATCATTTAAAATAGAAACAATGCAAGATGTTAGTTTTTTTGCATAAGGTATATGTAAAAATTCATTTGGCCCATGTGCGTTTGACTCTGGTCCCAATACACCCGTTATAACAAATTGAGCTTTTGGAAATTGATCTCCAAGCATCGCCATAAATGGAATAGTTCCACCCTCACCCATACTAGATGGAGGGTTTTTGAAATAAGTATTTGAAGCTGAACGTATTGCACTTTCAAGCCAAGGAGACATTGGTGGCGCGCTCCAACCGGAAGCAGGCTCTTCAAACTCTATTGAAACCTTTGCATTGTAAGGAGGATTATCAGTAAGGGCTCTTTTAAGAGCTTCCTGAGCTTTATTTTGGTCAACCAATGGTGGAATTCTCATTGAGAGCTTTAAACTTGTATAAGGTCTTAAAACATTACCCGCATCTTTAGAACTCGGTAAACCATCTGCACCAACAATAGACAAAGCCGGTTTCCAGGTTGTTCTGAGATGACCTTCTATCGGGTTATCTGTGGAGGGAGAAACAGGAAAACTTTGATGTTCTTCTAAAATAGCAACCAACTGCACCACACCATCCCTTATGTGCGCCGGAATATCTGTTTTTAATTCGTCTAATAAAATTTCACCAGTGTTTTCATCTTCTATCCTTGATAAAAGTTGTCGTATTATTCTAAAAGAGGAAGGTATATATCCGCTTATTCCAGAGTGCATACCTTCATTAAGAACCTCAACTTTTAGCGTTCCACCAATTAAACCCCTCAAAGAGTTTGTTGTCCAAAAGCGCTTGTAATCTTCTGTTCCAGAGTCCAGGCAAACAACTAAATTTGGTTCCCCAATTAAATCAGAACAAAGCTCCATATAGTGTGGAAGGTCTGGAGATCCGCTTTCTTCACAAAACTCAATTAAAACTAAAATTCGAGGTAAGCGACAATTGTTTTTTTGTAATGTTTTTATAGCACATAGCGACGCAAACAGAGCATAACCATCATCAGCGCCACCACGACCATAAAGTTTTTCATCAATTAATACCGGCTTCCAAGGACCCTTATCATTATCCCAACCTTCCATTTCAGGCTGTTTATCTAAATGGCCATACATTAAAACATTGCCGCTCTTTTCACCTGGTATATCAATTAAAATTATAGGAGTTCTTCCGTCTGATTCTTTAATTGATAAAGTAGCATTCTTTGGTAAATGCTTTTTTGTCCAATCCGCAGCAAGCTCAAGAACCTTATCCATATGTCCGTTTGCTTTCCAGTTTTTATCAAAGGAGGGAGACTTGTTTGGGATTTTTATATATTCAGTTAACGTTGGGGTAATATGAGTGTCCCAAAACGAATCTACTTCTAGTTGAATTTTCTTATTGTCTATTTTCATTTTATTTTAACCTGTTATATTTTTATAAATTCTTCCATTTTTCATCACAAAAAAAGTTTTTTGTAATAAAGAAATATCATCAAGGGGGTTTCCTTTTACAGCAACAATATCAGCAATTTTTCCAATTTCTAAAGAGCCTAAATCAGTTTCAACTCCCAAAAGCTTAGCGGAGTTTATTGTTGCAGATTTAATTGCATCAAGAGGTTTCATTCCCTGCTCTACCATGTAAACAAATTCTTTTGCATTTTCGCCATGAAGAGAAACACCTGAATCTGTTCCAAATGCAATTTTTACATTTCCCTCTAAAGCCTTTTTGAATGATTTTTTAATTTTAGGACCAATTAGTTCAGCTTTTTTTCGGATTAACTCTGGGTAATACCCAACATCTTTAGCTTTTGTAGAAACAAATTCCCCCGCTGATATAGTTGGAACATAATAAGTCCCGTATTCTTTCATTAACAATAGTGATTCTTGGTCCATTAATGTTCCATGCTCTATAGACCTAACACCAGCACGAACAGCTCTTTTTATACCTTCTGGACCATGAGCATGAGCTGCAACATGCATGTTATAATCTGTTGCAGTTTCAACAATAGCTCGTATTTCTTCTTCGCTGAACTGAGGGTTTTGACCACTTTTCCCAAGACTAAGAACGCCCCCGGTAGCTGTAATTTTTATTAGATCAGAACCTCTTTTATATTGATGTCGCACAGCCTTAGCTGCCTCGATCGCACCATTGATTACTCCAGAGGAGGGGCCGGGATCACCCATAAGTTCATATTTCATTCCGTTTGTTGGATCGGCATGACCACCAGTGGTTGCAATTGCTTGACCTGCGCTAAATATCCTAGGTCCGGGAAGTAAGCCGTTTTTTATTGCATCTCGTAGCGAGTTATTAATTGGTCCCCCCAAGTCTCGTACAGTAGTAAAGCCAGCAAACAATGTTTTTTCAGCAAAAATTATGGATTGATATGCATAGTCATCTAAGTTCTTTGTATACCTCTCTAAATACTTTTTTTTGTTTGATTCACCAGAAAGGTGTGTGTGCATATCCATTAATCCGGGAAGAACAGTATACTCATTCAAATCAATTAAAACATCATCTGGTCCGGGGTTTGTATACCCTTCAGCAATATCAATTATTCTATCTTTATCAATGAAAATTGAAACAACTTTTGATATGGGTTTTTCTGATCCGTCTATTAAAACGCCACAGTGTAATATTATGACTTGTGAAAACAGAGAGTGGAAAATAAAAAAGAAGAGGGTGAAACTTTTGGTCATCAGGTTGAGAATAGGGTATTTAGGTTAGCTTTTATTTTTATTTATTTCTCGAACAACTTTTTTTTGTAAAAAATTTTTAAAAAAAGTGTTTAAAAAAGGAATTAAACTTAGTTTTTTAGGAACATAGATTGTTTTTTTATCTTTTTTTATACCATCTATAATACTTTTTACACAAGACTCTAGGCTAACGGATTGACTTGTATGTTTTCTAGATTCATCTTTATGTTTTTTTCCATCAGCTCGGAAAGAGTTTCCTCTTAGATTTGTCCCTCTAATCCAACTTAAAACAGCTTCTAGTATGGTAATTTCTTCTTTGTTTTCCATTGAAATAGTTTCTAAAAAACCATGAAGGGCATGCTTTGAAGCAACATATCCGGAATGGTTTGGAAAACCCATAAGAGCTTGAGCGGTAGAACAACTAACAATTTTACCCTTTGATTTTTTCAAAAAAGGAATTGCGGCAAAGCAACAGTTTACAGACCCTAAATAGTTTGTTTTCATCAGGTCTGAAAAAAAGCTGGGGTCTGTTATTTCATCAAACTTCGCCCACATACTTATACCCGCATTTAAGACTAAGCCATCGATTTGCCCAAATTTTTCGATAGTCCTGTCTATTAAACTTTGACATTGTTTTAGATTTGTTATATCTGTTTGAACATAAATGGCTTCTCCACCAGAAGTATTAATTTTTTCAGAAACTTTTTTAAGTTTATGTTCGGTTCTTGCAGCGCAAACAACTTTGGCACCCTCTTTTGACAGCTGCTTAGATAATTCCTCCCCAATACCTGAAGAAGCCCCTGTTATAATGAATACTTTATTCTTTAGAAGCATATTTATATAAAACTCTAATCGTTTACAATATTGTTGTCTACTCCAAAAATGTTTTTTGGATCCTGATCTTTTTTAATTCCTTTTATCAATGATATACTGCCATTGGAGATTGTATCTTTCATAAAGTCTTTTCTTAATTTACCAACTCCATGATGATGTGATATTGAACCACCGTTCTTTATAAAGTTAGCCCTCATAGCATATTCAATCTCTGTAAAAACATCTTCGGGTCTCTCTATTCCATCGTAACACATTGCAATTGTGTTATACATGCAAACACCGGTGTGATATATTTTTGAAATTCGAGAGGTGAAAAACGGCTTACCGGGAAGATTATGTTTTTTATGTAGTTCGTTTAAGAGTTTATGGGCCTCTTCTTTCACCTGATTTATCTTAGACCAGGGAACAGAGGTTTCCATTGTTTCACCTAAGATGTTTTGTGTAAATATCAGTTCTCTTATATAGGCAATCACCATTGTTGCAAGGTACCCGCTCTTTCCGGTACTCTCACCGGCAACAAAACCATTATGTTTTTTTGAAAGTGATTTTAAGTTTTTCAATTGCTGTTTTACTTCTTGAGAAGAACCTTCAATCTTAAATGTAGCAGCCGTAAACTTTTCGGGATCAAACTTTTTTATATTAAAGAGATAGTATTTGGTTAACTTATCTAAAAAGCCACCGACACCCTCTTTTTTTTCTTTTAGAGAACTTCCTAATCTAATTTGAAGGTTATCAGCTAATCGGGAGCTTGCGGGAACCATATTTGAATGATATAAGTCATACATAAATGAAACTCCGCTTTCCCAACTATAAAATAAAATAGATTCATATGTAGACTTTTCTGGTAACCGATGGACTTTTAAAGTTGCTTTTGTTATTATTCCAAGGTTCCCCTCTGAACCAAATAAAAGGTTTTGAGCTTTTATTCCAATTGAAGCTCTTGTCAACGGTTCTATTTGGTTTATAGTTCCAGTTGGTGTAATCATTGTTATATTTTGAACAATATCTTCGATATTTCCATATCTATGTTTTTTCATACCCGCGGCATTGGTAGAAATCCATCCACCTACGGTTGAGAACTCATAGCTATCTGGTTCATGTCCAGCTGTTAGACCCTTATCGTTGAGTTGTTTCTCTAATTCTTTTCCAGTTATACCAGAATAAACAGAGACCATTAGATTTTTTTCATCAATACTTTCAATTGAGTTCATCCTTCTGGTGTCTACGGAAACAATCATTCTTTTTTCTTTTTTTGGTGGTCTTAGTGCGTTTGTTACATTTGTACCGCCACCATAAGGAATAAGACAAACATCATGTTTCTTTGCAAGTTCGACCAAGCGAATTGTTTCTTCTTCATTCTCTATGTAAAAAACTAAATCTGTAAATTTTTCTAGTTTATTATATAAAACTTTATATACTTCGTCTGTGGAGTGTTGTCCATGACTATGAAGAAGACGCTCATTGTTTTCGATTGAGTATCTGTCTTCATCAAAAGTTTCCTTCATTTCTTTCACAAACATTTCGTTAATGTTCGGTTTTTCGATATATTTAACTTTTAGTTCTTTAACTTTTGGTTCTTTTTCTATTTCTATTTCAAGTATACTTTCAACGAAAGGAATAAAACTTGTCAGTTTTTTACCACAAACAGGATATCTGTTTCCTGAGAATGTTACCGCTTTATTATCTTCTATGATAAAAGCGGAATCCTTATAACCCCACTTGTGTCCCCAGTTCTCATCGTTCACACCAAAAAATTTTTTATTATCACTCATATAACGATCTCGCTTTGTCTTTAATTTTTTGTTCAAGTTCTAATGTCATTTTATCTACAGCTTCAGAAATTTCTTCTTTTGAAGCATTGCTACTGTTTAAAAACGATTTAGGGTATATAGGTTCAAGAATGTATACAATAATTCTAGAAGGTCTCATTAATATTTGATCTTTTGGCCATGCTTTGTGTGATCCGAAAATAACGGCTGGCAGAATTGGTTTATTAAGGCTAATAGCAAAGCTTGAGGCTCCTTTTTTAAACGCAGTTATATTTCCGGGTTTGCCTCGGGTACCCTCAGGAAAAAAAATTAAACACCTTTTATTATAATCCATAAACGATTGACATAACTTAAGAGTATCTTTTATGGATAGTTGCCTCACGCCGTCTATTTTGCGATCTATTGGAATTAAGTTCATAACAGTGTTGATTAAAAATTTTCTAATCCAACTATCAAACCAATAATCTTTTGCAGCAAGCATTCCAAAATGATTAAAACTTTTTTGTGCAGAGGCAGATAAGAGAGCTACATCCATGTGGCTATTGTGGTTACTACAGAAAATATACGATGAGTCGGGAATGTTTTCACGTCCGTAGACTTTTAAAGGTGTGTAGAAAATAAAAACAAGTTTACTGTATAAGTAAAAAAGCGTTTTCCAAATTTTAAAATAGAAAGGTTGATTCCCCAGCAAATATTTAAACTTGGGGTTTTCTAATACTCCCATGAAAGGATTTATTTTCTTCCATATTTCATATGTGCGTCCGTCCAAGTGTGTGAACCAATAGCACAAATTAGAGAAATCTCTAGAGCCAATGCGGAACCAGCAATTATTTCTGCTAGTTTCCTTGAGGAATGTTCTCCTTCATTACAGCCAAGAAGTTCTAAGTTTTTGTTTTGCATTTTAAGGCGGGTTCCGCCACCAATTGTTCCAACTGTTAATGATGGAAGTGTTAGTTTAAACTTCAGCCCGTCTTCTCTTTTTTCTATACCAATATGAGCGATGCTGTTTTCTGCTACACATGCAGCATCTTGTCCAGTCGCCAAATAAATAGCTGTTAATGCATTAGAGACGTGCAGTCCGTTTCCATGCGTTCCCGCCATGCTAGATACAATGGGGAAAAAACTCCAGGAATCAAATAAAATATCAGGATCCATTTTTAAAACTCTTTTCATCACACTATTCTTAATGGTTGTTTCTGCCGTAACCGCATGTCCGCGACCGAGTAGCATATTTCGAACAGAGGCTTTTTTATCACTGTTTAAATTTGATTCTAAAATATAATTCTGATTTGTTTTCTTCTGAATAAATTCGCAAGCTACCTGGGCTGCAAGTGTAACCATATTCTGCCCAGCTGCGTTGCTCGTGTTTAATACAATATCGAGTATTACATAGTTTTGTACTGTATATTGATCTATCCTTAAAACTTTACCGTGGCTTGTAGTGCTTTCGGCAACATTTATAATTTCTTTTTCATTCGCTTTCACCCAGTTCTGAAACTTCATGCTTTCATCAATATTGTCAAAAATAAAAACTGGAGCACGAGAAAGCTCTTGTCTAAAGTGGCGCGCAACAGTTCCACCGCTAATATTTGCAGCATAAATACCACGATTCATTGACATCGACAAAGTTCCTTCAAGAGTACAAAGAGGTATACAAAACTCACCCTGAGCATAAGCACCATCTAGAGAAAGTGGTCCGACAACAGACATAGGAACCTGCATAAAACCAACATGGTTTTCAATAATTCCCTGAAGGTCTTCTGCGTTATCCCGACTTGTGTCATCAATTTCTACACCAGAAAACTGTTTAACCCATTCTTTTCTAGCATCTGTATCTTCTTGTTTGTAGCCCCTGGGAATAGAAACATTTCGTTCATTGTTTTGATCAGACATATTTAAGTTTTTTCTTTGATTTAATTAAAAGTTAACATTTATCGATTCTTTTACCCAACAGAGCACTTCACGATATATAAATATACAGGAATGAATAAAGATTTTCCAACATAAATACGGGTTATAAAAAACAGTTTCAAGGTTAAGAATTAAGGTTAATACCTTCTGTTTTTATTTTGATTTTTATCAAAAACAGGTTCTCCTGTTTCTGGGTCAAACTCTACACCCGAGGACTTTTTTTTAATAGGGATTCCTGTTTCTGGATTAAACTCTAACCCCGAAGGTGGCTTTTTAATAGGGTCTCCCGATTCTGGATCAAACTCTAACACCGGGTTTATTTTAGGTCTTGGCAGTGGAGTAAGTTGGTTTCCCTTTTTTAAACTAGTGTTAAAAAAGTTAAAACCCAAGCTAGCACTTATTGTCGGGTATTTTTCCGCCACACTAATATCATATACACCTTTTAAATTCAAAAACTTAGAACTAAGTAGAGAAGCATCTATTTGAAGAGTAGTAGAAGTGTTCATTCCAAAAAGGCTAAAAATAGAACTGAAATTTTCTACTCCGAGAGTAATTCCAACCCCCTTCATTAAAAAGTTATAAGAAGCTCCTTGATACCTCTCCGGTTCCTGTGAACCGTAGGTAAAGATACTGTGTAACCCTCCATAAAAAGGGTTTTTCTTAGACGTTGTTGTTTTAATGGATTGAATTGAATGAATCGCGGTACCAATTTCAACATTTTTATTTAGTTCAATATTTATTCCAGCTTTGAAGGGTCTCCGGTTTTTTGAATTTATATATTTTTTGTACTCGAGACCAACATGCCACGCGAATGGACTCCCGCCCCCTACACCAACTCCACCAGATAAACCAGCTTCTGAATTTTTATACCCCTTTAATATTGACATTTCTCCTCTTAAGCCTGCTAATCCAGTATTGACACTTAATCCTTGATATGAACCATTATTCCAATAATAATTATAAGAATAATTTTCACTGGGAGATATATACCCAAGATTTCCTTCGGGAGCGATGTTCAAAGACCCATTAAAGGATGTTGCTTTTTCCCCTTCTTCCAATATTTTTGACGTTCTGATATGGGAATTATTATAACAACCAGAAAGTATAAACAAAAAAAGCGGAAAAAGAAGAATCCTTTTTATCAACTTAGCTGGCAAAAATAATATATGAAACCACATAGACTACGAACCCTGGAATTATAAGATATTCAGGTTTTCGCTTAAGGGTTATAGACGGTCCAAACATTTCTATATATTCAAGATAGTTCAATGGATTTGCGATAGCCTCATCATATTCTTGTTGTGATATTATGTTTGTTTCTAGCAATTCTACTGGTGACCGGCCATCAACAATTTTTACGAATTGTTTTTTTGTTATTTGTCCGGAGTAATATCTTTGATATACCCCTTCTCGAGGTTTTCTTTTACCCTTTTTAGTTTTTTCAATAAAATGTTTATTCTCTAATATTTTTTCTATCTCATCTTGAACCAACGCACGGATTTCTTTCTCTGTTAGATAGCGTTTTTCGGATTCTTCTTTTTTTACGTCATCAATTTTGGTGTCTAAACCTGGAAAGTCTGGGTTTAATATGTTTGTTTTTGGTACAACTTCTTTGCTTGGGCTCTCAATCAAAGGTTTGGTTGTTTTAGTTATGTTTTCAACGTCTTCTTTTGGTTTTTTTTGGATTACAGTCTTTTTTTCAGCTTCTTTCTGCTTCTTTTCTCGAAGTAAAGTTGTATTAAAAACATCTGGGATGTTTGCTACCCATTCACCGGTCATTGGATCCAGCTCAGGTGGGAAAAGAATTTCTTCTGAAAGAGTGTTTTCATCGCAATTATAAGATAGAATTAAGCCTGAATTAGATTTCACAATTTCAATACTTTCGCAAGAGAAATATTCAATTTTATCATCGATTAAAACGTGAATGTGGTTCATATATGTACCCAAAAACTCACCACGAACTGTTTCCTTTTTTTCTTTAAAGAAAAAATTAACTTCAGTAGCAAACCCAATGCTTAGATTGAAAAAAATAAAAATAAGCCACTTTGTTTTAACCATACGTCTTGCCTGAAATATCTATTTTTAAAGGTTTATAAAAAGTATTTCTTCCAAGTAAAGCACCCAAAGTTGCCCCAACAAAAGTAAAAACTTTTTCGTGTTGATCACTAAAACTTTCTTTGGAAACAATAAGGGTTAAATATCCAATAGCACCCCCAAAAACGGATACACTTGTTGCCAAAAAAAACTCTGCTTTTTGAGGGACAATAAGTACGTAATCAATATTATTGTGGCTAAAGAGATTGTGGTTTATTCCATCCGAAACAATAAAACTTTCAGGTGTTACAGTGACGAGTTCTCCCTGAACCTCCATCTTACCGGGTCCAACAAAACGAATTGTCTTTCCAGAATAGTTGTTTTTGAAATTTTCTAAGCGCGTAATTTTTACAGACTCAGAACGCAAAGCGGTCTGGGAAAAGATAAGTGACATAAAAACTATCGCAATAAATATTATTTTTAAAGTCATACTAAGCTTTTCTAAAACTCAAAAAACTCCCAATAAAAATCTATATAAGGTTGTTGAAAATGAAGACCAATCTTAAAAGTTTCATTGAGGGTGTATTGTAAGCCAAAATCAAAATCCACCATACTTACGCTTCCAGCTGCAGACTCTAAAGAAAAAGCGGCTGTTCCATCATCGCCTAAATAATCTGAGGCTAAATCAGAAAAGTTCATTGCTCGGTACCCATTGTCTATCCATGCAGACCCTAAAAACTTTAAATCTTTTCTTAAGTCATATTCTAGAGAAGCCCAGGCGCGAAAAGGAACTTTATATAGTTTTTCCGTACTCCAGCTTACAACACGTTCGCTTCCACCAATATTAACAGAAGGTTTAAGAAACTCATTTCTATCCAGAAAAGCATTTGAGGCTTTTATTCCTGTTGACCAACCAATTTTTCCTCTTCCAGTTGGATTAACCCTCCTTGATGAAAAAACAAGATAAGCTTCTATGTAGAAACGATCAGCATTGACAGATTCATTTGTTACATCCGTTACACTAATATCTTTCATGGAGCCTTTAAGTTCATTTAATGGAATCGGTTCGCTTTCACCTTCTGCATTTTCACTATCAATAGTTATAGCATGCGCATACCTAGAGACAATACTTTCAGCTGGATATTTTCTATGAAGACCAAGCCCCCAAGATGCTGCAACTTCTTTTTGAGCTGATTTTTTATGATAAAATCGCATTCTAGGATGAAGGTTTAGGTCGTTATTAAAATTTGAACCAATTTTAGAAGTTATCATAAACCTATCTGTTAATCCATACCCAATAGACAAGCCACTAAGATAAAAAGTGTTTCCTGCTAGTGGAAAAGCTGTAGGGTCTAAAAAAACATTTATCAGTTTAGATTCACCTTGGTAAAACTTTGTTCTTTCTTCAGATTTTCTATCTAAAACTCCACCATGGTAGCGTTTCATTTTTTGAATATCTCTTTTCTGAACAACAGCATCGCCGTATTGTGTTCTTATAACAAACTCTTCTGCTGTTTCGCCCAGAACAGAACCAATAAAAAACTCACCGTTTTTATTCGTTATTTCTGCTGATTCTTCAAGAAACTGCTCAGAGGGAATGTTGAATGTTCCACTTGAAGTCTTTAATCTAATAACTTCATTTTCAATTGATAAAATCTCACCCTCTCTAATGGTTCCATCTAAAAAATGAAACCGTTTTTGCATACCAGTTTCTAGAGAAGTAGCAACCGTTAAATCTCTTTTTATTGTTTTTGTTGTTTCTTTTTCTACTGGTTTTTTAATGCTTTGGCTTTGAAAGCCTTTTATTACTTCTGCGCCTTGCATGCGGTTCAAATCGTCAAGAGGCGCACCATATTGACTCAGCAAATGGTTGTACAAGTCTTGACTAGAAAAACCTGCGCTAGCAGAAAGAGATTCTATTGCCGTTTTTTGACCAGGGAGAATGTTTCCCGACTGACTTAATAAAAAAGATGAAAGAAAAAATACCAATATAGAATAGATTGGTTTCATAATAATGGTTCCCCTAGTTAAGGTTTTTGTTTTATCTTGTTGTTTTAAACTTAAAACTAAAAAATAACAAAAGCCTTTTTATTATTGCAACAGGCTTAAGCTATGATTAACTTTAATTAAGTAAAAGTTAAAAAACAAGGGCAATTTAATAAATAGTGAAAAACACTACAGAAATAATTAACGACTTGATGGAGCTACGCGGCATGAAAAGAAAGCGAGACGTTGCTCAGTACTTTGGTGTTAGCCCTCAGGCATTAAGCATTTGGATCGCAAAAGATCAAATACCTCCTAAGCATTTATTAAAACTATCAAGGCAGGAAAAAATGGAAAGCATTTCTCGTTCTACTTCTTACAATAAGCTCAATAATACAGAAACAACAGATGAGCTAGAGACAGTAGTTAACTATTTAATGAAAGAAAACTTAAGGTTAAAAGAGGAGTTGAGGGAGTTTAAATCAAAACAAAAAACCTCTGACACATCAAACAACCAAGGTGTGTTTGATAAAATTATAGCAGACTCGCTCTATATTTCGGGGAAAGTTTCTGATGGAATTATTACTGAAATTGATGGAAGTTGGGAAAAAATAATGGGATACAAACCAAATAATCTGGTCGGGAAATCTTATGATAGGGATGATTTAATTCACCCAGATGATTTAAAAGCAGCAAAAAAAATACAAGAAAAACTAAAAAACTCTGAATCAATCACTTTCTCTAAATATAGTACTATACAAAGATGGAAGAACGGCGAAACTGGAAAATATATAATGTTGAGTATGGTTTGGGATATTAATGTAAATGAGGATCTTGCATTAATAGTTTGTAAACCAATTGATGGGTTCATTTCGGATTAAAATAAGTTTATGGGGGCAATTCTATTTGCCGGTTTAATTAGGGTCTCATTTGTATTGAGTGAGGGTAAAAGCAATGCCCCCAAAAAATTAGAGTTAGAAGATAAAAAAGGAGCAAGAAGTTTAATTAAAATTAATAATCTCCGAGATGAGAATGTAATGAAAAAAATAAATAGAATAGGAATCCGATTCTCAGTTTGATCCTCTTGTAGGAATCATTGGTGGTATGGTGTAGAATATTTTATTTCTGAGCAATTTTCTTTGGGCGGTGAAGTCTCAATGAACTTTGTAATGAACGAATGGAAAAATGAAAACCAAGACGAATACGATTATGATGATAACGAAAATATATCAGAGGACTGTAGGTTAACTCCTGGAGTAGTTCTTATTCAATTTATTTTTAATTATTATTTTGATTGATGAATATTTTTAACGATATCCTATTTGCTGTAACAAGAGAGGATTATAAAATAGAGCATCAAACAATAATAGAAAGAAACTATAAAAAAATTCTTACAGTTTGTTCAGGTGGTTGCACGCCACTGTCATTGAAAGCATTATCAAAAAACTTGATGGTAACCGCATTTGACATTAACCCACATCAATTAATACATTTGAATAATAAAACTAAGCTCACCCAGACAAAAAAATTAAAACAATTAAATGCAGGCTTTAAAGGTGATATGGCTCTTAATCAATGTGGGAAATTTGAAAAAATGTTCCAAGTTTTTAGAGTTTCATTTATTAAAAATATAACTACTGAATCTGAAATAGAAGAACTCTTCAATCTCAAAACTGAGGAGAAAAAGAGAAATTATATCATATTAAGTTGGTTAAAGAACTCGAATATTAAAACCCCTTTTAAAAAAGTGTTTAACGATGAAGTAATAGAATCAATCTTTAGTAAGCGGGCAACGCAACATGCTACTCCAGGTACGTATATTGAGTATTTTTTTAATAAGATAATGAATTCTTTTAAATCGAATAATTTTTACAAAAACCCTTTTCTACAGCACATTTTTTTAGGATATTATTTGAAAGAAAGTTTTATGCCATACATTAATTATCAAAAAGAATTAAAGATCAAAACCGTTCTTGGTACTGTTCATGATGTTCCCAATATTGAAACATATGATTTGGTCAGCCTATCTAATCTGTTCGATTGGTGTGATACACAGTTTGTAAAGCAATGTGCATCGTACTTATCTAAGCTTAGATCCGGATCAGGTATTATTCTAAGGCAGCTAAACAATGACAAAAACTGGTATCCTATTTTTAAAAATCAATTTGAAGAAGACACTTCATTCAATACTTATTGGAAAAAAAATGATAGGAGCATGTTTTACGATCATTTTAGACTTTTCATAAAAAAATGAATTTATTATTTCAAGTTTGCGATGAAGAAGGCTTATCTAAATACGTCCAAGAATTAAAAGAGATCGAAGAAAATATCTTATATCCTTTAGAAAATGGCGCAGAATCATTTAGAATAAGTCACGGAAAGATGTACACTCCATTTTTTACAAATCAAGGCTATAAAACAAGGTTTCTTGTAATAAAAGATGGGCAAAAAGTTATAGGTGGGATTGTTGCTATTTGGAAAAACATAACAATATCAAATCAAATACATAAACTTCTATATGTTGCAGATTTAAAATTAAAAAAAGGTTATAGAGGGAAAGGTGTTATTAAAAGAAGTCTTTCTTACTTATTTATAAGATGGCCTTTTATAAAAAACTTTCAAGGGTGGGATTTAATATACTTTTGTGCAATGCAAAGACGAGAAGTTGGAGTAGATAAAACGTTTAAAGGGATGCACTTAGGAAGGTTGGCAAAACCAGTTGCTGAACTTTTTATATATATGGTTGACCCAAAGTTATTTTCGGATCATAATTTTTCTAGACTAGAGTACAGACCCTTAAAACATATAAATTTGAGCCAAGATCGGGAAAAAAATGTTCTTTGGAACGATGGAATAAAAGATATTATTTCAAATAAAAACGGGCAGAAAATCAAACTTGGGCACTTAAACCCAGAAATATTTATCAAGTTAAATAAAAAAAAATTTGATGATGCGATCAAAGAAATAAAAGAGAAAACAGGTAGTTTAGCTTGTTTTTCGATTGATACAAAAGAACAAGAAAAACTAGATTGGCTTAAAGAAATGGGCTTACAATCAGAGACAAAATGTAAAATATTTTCATTCAGTCCTTTCTCATTTGGATCTATTAAATCTAATACATTTTATATATCAACAGGAGAAATATAAATGAAGACATTTATAAGAACACTTAAGCAAAAAACTCCAATACACAAAAACTATTATTTCGCAAAGTTGAGAAATGATGAATTAACGCTGGAAGAGTTTCAAAAATCACAACTTAACTTTTTCGATGCAGTTCTTTCATTTACAAAACCAATGTTTATAATCTCAAGCAAATTAGATTCGTACGAACAGAGACTGTTAGTTTTAGAAAATATTTTCGAAGAACATGGTAATGGTGACATAACAAAAAATCATGGAAACACATTTGAGGAGTATTTAATTTTACTTGGAGTAAATAAAAAAGAGATAAAAAACCGTAGGGTAAATAAGTCATCACAAAATTTTAATCTTTCTTTGATAGAATACTCCCAAAAAGAATCTACGTACTTTAGTTTAGCAATGATGGGAATCATTGAAGAAAGGTATTCTGAAATGTCAAAACTAATATCAGAAAAATTATTAAAAAACAAATGGCTAACAGAGGAAACGCTAGTCCACTATAAAGTTCATGAAAAATTAGACATTGAACACGCAGAGTCTTTTTATCATTTAATAAGTTCTAAGTGGTTAGATAAAAACATACGAAATGATATAAAAAAAGGGCTTCTGTTCGGAAATAATTTGATTTTAAATTTATATACAGATCTGCTTTGATCAGATTACAATTAATACATATTTTTTAATCTGTATTTTTAAATATAAACCTTAATGATAATAACGAACTAAAGATCTTATTTTTTAAATGAGTTTTCTTCAAATTATCATGATCCAAAGAGAAGAAACTTTGACTTATATTCAGGTGATATAGATGGAACAAATATGAAGAGAATTACTTTTTTTGACGGGTTTGATGGATTCCCCATGTTTAGCCCAAAGGGAAAATATCTTGTTTTTACATCTAATAGAAATCAATTAAAAAAAGTGATACAAACTTGTTCATCGCTGAATGGAAAAATTAATGAAATTATTTTTTAGTACTATCTTTTTTCTAAACCTTTGTTTAGCTCAATCGTCAGAAAATGTTGTAATACCTTTTGATATTCTTGACAACATTGGTGATGTTGAAAGTCTAGAAAGTTTGGACCCTGAACAATTAATGACCGTACAGAAAGCATTAGGTGGAATAAAAGTTGATGGAAAGCTTGGACCCGAAACTATGAAAGCAATGCGGGGATATTTTGCTTATTTAAAAATTTTAGAAAGGCTCAATGGTTCTATTCCAAAAGAATATATTAAAGAAGCTTTTTCTCATTCGAAGCTAGAAATTCACAAAGAAATAGCAGATCGATTTGCTAGACCGTATGAAAAAAAGACATGGGTGGAATACAGAAAAATATTTGTAAAAGAATCTAGGATAGCATCTGGAGCAAAGTTCTATAAAGAAAACAAAAAACTTATCTCTGAAATATCGGATAAATATTCAATGGACCCATTCATCATCGTAACTATTGCAGGAGTTGAAAGTAATTATGGTGTTCATCACTCTCAGTTTTCAGTATTTAATTCCTTATACACGCAGATTCAAGAAATGCCCAGAAGGTCAAAATGGGCTACAAAAGAACTCGCAGAGTTTTTAAAATATTGTTTCAATGATAAACTCGACCCTCAAGAGATAGGAGGTTCATATGCAGGAGCGTTTGGGTTTGGTCAATTCATTCCCTCTAGTTTCACAAGATATTCTATCGACTATAATAATAATGGTGTAAGAGAACCCTATAGCTGGCCAGATGTTTTAGGTAGCATAGCTAATTATCTTCGCATGAATGGGTATGAGTCAGATAGTAATAATTATGAAGAAGATGGAGACATCTGGAAAGCTATTTATGCGTACAATCATTCGGATAACTATGTTATGGCTGTATTAGAATTAACAGAAGAGATAAGAAAGAGAGCTAAAGCTGAATAACAATAAAGGTTTAATTGGGGATAACAACTATTATAAAAATGTTGTTCTCAATTATGAATTGTATAATTCTTTTTTTATAACCCTTCCTTTTGGTGGATTGAAGAATATTGGAAACCTGATCCCAATTTTAAATGAGTTTTTTACAAATGAGTTGAAAAAAGGTAAAAACCCCGAAGAAATTATTAATGAATTTTTCACTACTCATACAAACATAAAAAAAGAGTCAGATAAACATCAGTTTCTTTTTAAAATAATTCAATATACGGAAAGACAAATAGTTTTAATTGATGCAATTGAAGATGCATATTTTTCTAAGATTAATAATGTTAGAGGAGATGGCACAATTGATTCTGTTTTTAATAGACTAGCAGACTCAGACCTAAGAATTAAAGAAATATCAAGTGATTTAAAAAAGTTTTCCTCGAGGATTGTATTAACCGCACATCCTACTCAGTTTTACCCAAGTAGAGTTCTTGGAATTATTGATGAGTTAAAACATAAAATTGTATCTAATGACCCATCTGCAATCCGGGATGTTTTGATTCAATTAGGTTGGACACCTTTTTTCAAAAAAAGAAAACCATCTCCTTTTGAAGAGGCTTCAAAACTTGTTTGGTATTTAGAAAACGTTTTTTTTCATGTCTCCTCTAATTTATTAAAAAAC
>JAOHKG010000030.1 GCA_028101095.1 Fidelibacterota bacterium
AAGAAATTGCAAAATATGCAGAAAAACAATTAGCGAAAGATCAATTTTATGTTGGTTATAGAGATGGTGTTATAATCATTAAAGTAGATAAAAAATTGAATAAAAATTTTGTTTGTCCATTTGTAAAAATAAAAAAAAATACTATTTTAGAATCTTCCCTGGTTTATCGTCAGCCTGGGGAAGAAAAATATATTCAAACTGTGGCTTTAAATGGGGTTCCTCTGAAAACAGGCAATGTTGAATTAATACTTTACAGAAAAGATGTGCTGGCTGAAAACAATGAATCTTCAACAAATGAAGATTGGGAACTAATTAGTATTAATGCGATACCTTTGGGAGTTGAAAAACTACCTATTGGTCCGATCACAATGATGCGAAACCAGTTAGATATAAAGGGTGGAACTAAAGCTGAATATAGTTCTGCAGAGTGGGCTGAATCCGTCCAGTTTTGGCAGCAATACGCCCCATTAAAACAATAAAATCATTTCTATAAAGGTGTTTACAATTATTGTACGAATAATTAAGTTTTAACGATAGTCAGTTGTCTAATCCTTTAATAAAATTGACTGTAAATGAAACCGAGGTAATATGAAGGGCACCACCCAAAATCTCAAATTGATAATAACTTTTCGATTTGCGTTGTTTATGGCGTTAATGTTTAAGACAGCATTACTTGCCCAAGGTTATACCATATCCGGAAGAGCCTATGATGAAGCTGATAAAAAATTCGGACCAGTTCGAGTTGTTCTTTATGACCAAGATAAAAAGAAAATTTTTGAAGAGAAAACTGCAGGTAGTGGAAAATTTAAAATAAAAGACATTGTAAACGGCAAGTATACAATGAATATTTATGGTGAAGGCGGTCGAGGAGTTACCGAAAACATAACTATTAATGGAGCAGACATTAATGATTTAAAACCCTCACTTTTACCAAATGAAGATCAAGTTCAAACAACTATTAAGGCTACTGCTGCTGGTGCGTCCATTAATTGGCAAACTGTACCAGGTGCTAAAGAATTTATTGTTTACCGAGATAATAAAGAAATTTCCACAGTTACGGAAACATCTTTTCTCGATCCAGTTGAACCAAGTAAAACCTTTGCTTATGGTGTAACCGTATTAAAAAATGATGGAACAAAAGGAACAAGGTCAATTACTGAGTATGGTAAAACATCAATTCCTTTTCCTAATGATATTAAAGGCTCAGCAAAAAAAAATAATTCAAGCTTAAACTGGTTTCCTGTTGAAGAAGCATCTGGTTATAAAATTTATAGAGATGGAGAAGAAATAAATAAAACTTCTGATAATAGTTTTACAGATTTTAAATTAAAATATGAGACTGAGTATTCATATCAAGTTGTCAGCTTGGATCATCATTCTGAAGAAGGTGATAAATCTTCGAATGTATTTATAACTACACACCCCGAAATAGGGAAACCAAAAGGACTTAAAGCAAAAAGTGGAGAAAATCAAGTAGTTCTCAATTGGAGAGAAACTGAACATAGTGTTATTTATTATGTTTATCAGAATGGAGCTCTAATTGATTCAACAACATCCCTAACAATAAGCGTCACTACTGAAGCGGGAACAGAAAACTGTTTTTCTATCTCTGGGGTAGATCAATATAAAACGATTGGCCCACGATCAGATGCAGCATGTGATAAAAGTGTTTTCAGTCCACCAGATTCTATTACCGTAACAAATGACAAAAGAAATAATAATCTAATTGAATGGAACGTAGTGGAAGGGGCCGCTTCCTATAATTTATATGCAGATGCTAAATTGCAAACAAATACTACAAAACTTGAAATTAATTTAAAAAGTTTGAAGTGGGATACTGAGTATTCATATTATATAACATCGCTAACGGATGAAGGTGTTGAGGGGCCCGAATCAGAAAAATATACCATTAGAACGCCTAAAATATTTGTTATTGATGGTTTGCTTTTAGATGAAACGGGTGATGAAAATAATGTTGACCAAGCAAAAGTTTTTTTATATGATTCTTTGGGTTCTCAGCTATTAGAAGAATTTGTTGTATCAAAAAATGGAAAATTTAGGTTTGAGAAAGAAATTATTTCAAACCACTATAAAATAATGGTCTATGGAAATGGTAGTGGAAATGGAGGAGAAAGAGTACATATAACGTCAAGTGATATTACAAATTTAAAAATTAATTTGTTAACAGATGGTCTAAGACCAGTTGTTAATGTTGAGCGAGGCGTTGGTCAATTAACAGTAAATTGGTCTGATATTCCACAAGCTAAATCTTATAATATTTATAAAAATGACAGACTAATTCAAAATGTATTAACGGATACTTCTTATGTTGATATAGTGGCTCCAGGTATTCCAACAACTTATATGGTTCGTTCTATCGATTTATATGACCTGGAAGGCCCTGTATCTAATTCAATCACAGAGAAGGCTTCCTATCCCCCTCCCGAACTCACAATATCAGTTATCGCTGGAGGATATGCAACTGAGGGGAGTGGTCGATTGGTTAATGTTGAATGGCAAGCTATACCTGGTGTTGAAAAATATGCTCTTTACAGAAATGGAGAACTTTTATCAAAATTATCTGAAACTATTTATGAAGAAAAAGATTTGAACTGGAATACAAATTATGTTTATGATATTAATTCAATTGATGCGGATGATATTGAAGGCGTTAATTATACTGATTCCATTTTAACTCACCCTGAAGTAATCGCTCCAATCTTTAAATTGAATGGTGAAGTCAATTCAATATCTCTTTCATGGGAAGCAATACCAGGTATGGAGGGTAAGTATAAAATTTTTAGAAATGGGGGTAATATAGCGGATCTTGATGCATTGGGTTTTATCGATAATGTCAATCCTGGAATTGAGTATTGTTATACTCTTGCTGCTGAAGACACTCACAAAACAGTTGGTCCTAAAGCTGAGATTCAATGTGCTAAAGGTTTTTTTGCTCCTCCTTCAAATTTTATAGTAAAAGTTCTTCGTAATACTACTTCAATGACTTGGGAGCCTGTAACAGGTGCATCAGGATATAGATTGTATCGAGATAATGAACTTGTGTTTGATACTCCAGATTTGACAGTTTACTCTGACCTAGAATTAGAATTCGATAAAAATTATACCTATGGGATCTGTAGCTATGATCAAGATGGAGATGATGGACCACGAATTGAAAAAGAACTATTAACGCATGAAGATGTTTTGACTACATCGATTAATGTCTTAGCTGATTTAGAAAAAATTATGCTTAATTGGGATAAATCTAATTTAAGAGTTGAGCACAAATATAGAATATATAGAGATGATGAACTTTTAACAGAGGTAGTCGATACTACATATAGTGATATAATCCCTGCAGGTAAGTTTTATTGTTATAAGGTAACTGTTGTTGATATACACGGAACTGAAAGTCCTTTTTCTAACGCCGAATGTGAGAAAGTTTTAGTTAATTTTCCTAGAATGCTAGATGTTACTGGGGATGTCAGGAGAGTCTTATTTGGTTGGAAACACATGATAGGTGCAACTTCATATAATATTTATGTGGTGGATAAAGAAACCGACTCACTGACATTTTTAATAAAAACAAAAGGTAATTACTTTGAGCATAAAAATTTAGAATTCGATACTGAATACTGTTACCAAGTTGAAAGTGAAGATGCTGATGGAGATGTTGGTCCCAAATCTCCAACTATGTGTGGTTACGTACTTCCTCCTCCTCATTTAACTCTTATTGAAAAAAAGTTTATGGAAAACTCTGGTAATGAGATGCTGGATGGAAGAGAAAGTGGTTGGGCTATATTCAAAATTGTAAATGATGGCAGAAGTCCAGCCAGAGAGTTAAAGCCATGGCTTAATCCTCAAAAAGATGCAATTACGCCCTCACTAAAAATTGATTCAATTCAAACAATTCAAATTTTAGGTGTTGGTGATACCTTACAAATAGAAATTCCAATTTATGCTAAACTTAAGATCGAGTCAGGAGAAAGAAAATTTAATTTTCAAGTACAAGAGTTCTCTGGTATGCACTTAAAGCCCGAACCTTTTTCGTTTAAAACTTTAAAAGTTGTGCCCCCAAATTTGGTTGTAACTGATTTTGGAATCGATAATGAATGGGGGCAAAATTATGTTCCTAAGAATGAAATTGTAACTATGACTATTCGGGTACAAAATCTTTCAGATGGCCTAACGGATACAGCAAGTATAAAGTTTGAAAGAGATAGCTCCTTTATTATTGAAGACAGAGACGAGTTACACGAATTCTCATCGATTAATGATGGGGAATATGTTGATTTAAGTTTTGAAGTTTTATCTCGTGCAGATAATTTTTCAGTAAATATTGATTTATACGATTATTTTGAAACAAAAAAGACAGAAACTATTCATATAGAAACTATGAAGAAATATAAGGGCAAGGAGGACTTAATTGTTTATGAATCGCCATACCCTGCAAAAGTTGTTTTAAGTGAAAAATATATTAAAGATGAGCTGCTAAGAGAAATACCCAGAGTCTCGCTTAAAACAGAAACATTAGGTATTGTTTTAGGCAACTCTACTTTTTTGGATTCTAGCATTGTTTCAAAGCCTTCAATAATTACAAATATAAAGCAAGTAAGAAGTTATTTTTATGATCTGTTTGGTATGGCAAATCATGACATAATACCAAGTCAGTACTGGTTTTTCAATGATGGAATTACAAGAAATGATTTTAAAGCTGTTTTTGATCCAAACCTTGGCTATGTAAAGAAAAAAATAACGGCTAGTCTTGAATATTCAGGAAATGATAGCTTGGACTTAATCCTATATTTAAATGGAGAAGGAACAACCATTAATGGAGAAAAAGTTCTCATTACCTACGATGCTACTCTTTCAAAAGTAAATTCTTTTTATTATATAAAAGATCTGTATAAAAACTTAAACGAAATACAAAATATTCCTGAAGTTGGTAATATCACATTATTCATGGATATTGACTTCAATAATAAATCTTTTCCTCAAAACATCATCAAGCCGAGTGATTTAATGGATGATAAAAAGAAGAAAAAGAAGAAAAAGAAAAAAAAGAAAAAAGGGGAGCCCGATATCCCTAAGATAGTTCTGCCAAAAGAAATTTTACCACCAAAAGCAATTACAGCTTTTTATGCTGCAAATACAACACAAATCGCTTACGATCATCCAGAGAATAATAGTAGCATCTATACTTATTTTCTTCTGAAAGGATTAAAAGGAGAAGCGGATAATGGCGATAAAGATTTAACTGTTGCAGAGTTACATGACTACGTAAAAAAGAATGTTGAAGAAAAAACTAAAACTTTATATGGAGAACTTCCGCAGGTACCAATTTTATTTACATCTAACCCTGGTCGAGTTCTGTACAGGCTTCCATAAATCTACGATTTTAGTTTGAAACTCTATATTCAGGCTTCACTTTTAAAGTTTCTGAAGCTAAACCTTTATATTCTCTTTGTTACTTCGATTTATTCTCAAACAGTATCTATTTCTGGTGTAATAAAAAATCCTGCTGATAAACCAATAAAAAATGCTACAATAACGATAAGAAATTTAAAAGATGAAATATTATACGAAAAAAGTTCTAATCGTAAGGGTCTTTTTAAATTCGAAGATGTCGAGCCAAAGTTTTATTACGTAGTTGTAACCCATGAAATTGAAGGAGAAAAACGAGTTAAGCTAAACCCTCGTAAAAATAAGAATAAAGATATAAGTCTATTATTTCTATTGAATGGGAAAAGTCAGCCGGTAGAGTGTTATCTGTATAATAATGCTCCACCTACAAATATCGACCCAATACTTAATATTAAAAATTTTACAGCAAAAGCATCCCCAGAATTCATTTCATTATCCTGGAAAGGGACAAGGCAAGTAAAACTATATACATTATTTGAAAATGGTACAAAAATATATGTTGGTGAGGAGACCCGATTTGAGAAAAATGTTGATCCAGGTAAAGAGTTTTGCTATACAATTAAAGCATCAGGGAACTTTAACCTAGAAGGAGAGCTTGCAGATTCAGTTTGTATAAGTGCTTCTACTTTTGCTCCTCGAAATATTAAAATTAAAGTTTTTAAAAAAGAAATGACACTTAATTGGAGTAAAAATAAAGGAGCTCTTTCATATGATCTTTATCGAGATGACCAGAAAGTTGGAAACTATCTTGATACCGTAGTTACTCTAGAAAATCTAAAATACAGCAAAGAATATTTTTTTAAAATTATCGCTATTGATGCTTTGGGTAAAGAGAGCGAGGCATCAGTTGAGGTGAAAAGTAAAACACATGATTTTGTAGCTGCCCCCATACTTTCTTCAATGAGCAAAACTAAGAAAGTCTCTTTAATATGGAATGAAATAAAAGGAGCTAAAACATATAATATATATAGAAGTGGAGTCTTAATATCTTCAACAGATAGAACCTCTTTCACAGACTCTGTTCTTCCTGGAAAACAATACTGCTATGAAGTTTCGTGTGTAGATCAATATAATATTGAAAGCAATAAGTCTAATCAGCATTGTTCTAAAGTACCTCTTGATCCTCCGACTGGAATTACCGCAGATGCAGATGTTTCAAGTATGCATTTAAATTGGAATGAGGTAATTGGATCAGATTCATATAATATCTATGAAAAGATAAGCCAAGATTCAATTAATTATTTAGGAAAAACTAAATCCAACCAATTCACTGTAAAACCTTTAGATTTTTCTCAAGATGTATGTTTTATTATAACATCAATTGACATGGATGGAACTGAAAGCAAGTATTCATCTACCGCATGCAATATAGTGTTTGATCCTCCTCATTTTATAATTCAAAAAATGAACTTAAATGAACCTTCAGGTAATGGGAAAATTGATGCAAATGAATTGGGTGTAATGCAGTTTTCAGTTTTTAATGATGGCCAAAGCCCTGCACACAATTTAATCTTTTCAGTATTGCCACTTGAGTCAGACCCATATGTTCAATTAGGTGAGCCTTTTATACTAGATACTTTAGAGGCTGGAAGAATAAAATTTGCAGAAATAGCTATTCAATCAGGATTGCAAGTTGGCTCAGGAAATAATAGTTTTGAATTAAAGGTCTCATCAAAAGAAAAAATTAATTTAGATGAACCGTTTTTATTTAGTGTAGAAACCGAGTCTATGGTTCCACCCCAACTTATTATTGCAGACTTTGCTATATCTAATGAGTTTGGTACACATTATATACCAAAAAATGAAATAGTAAACTTAACGGTTAGAGTTCAAAATGTGGGCGAGGGTTCAACTGATTATGGAATTCTTGATGTTAAAGAAAATCGTACTTTCAACACACCTGATTATACTGGTAATATAACTTTACCTATGTTTAAATCAGGTGATTATATGGATATTCAAATACCAATATTGACTAATCAAGAAAATTTCACAGCAGATATATTACTAACCGACTATCTCAATAAAACAACTCAACATAGATTAGATCTAGAATGTATGAGGAATTATCGCTCGCCAACGGAACTGACAATACAAGACTTAGGGACTGAAGATGTAATTTATTACCCCGACGAGTTTGGAGAGGTAGATGTTGATAGAAAAATTCCATTTGGTAGAAAAAATCCTAAGGGGCTGGCAATAATATTAGGGATCGAAGAATATGATGACGCCTTTTATCCAAAACTAGAATATTCAAATAGAGATAAATCTGTTATAAGGAGTTATTTTAGCGAAGCTTTTGGTTTATCCGATTTTCAAATGCTTCCATCAAAACCATGGCAGATGGATGGGGGGCCTTCTCTAGAAGACTTTAATACAACTTTTGATCCCCATCAAGGAGACCTAAGAAAACGAATTTTAACAGCAGAAAAGTATTCAGATATTGATGAGATGGATATTTTTGTTTACTTTAGAGGCTACGGTCAATGGGTTAGTGGTAAGCCACTTCTTATCCCTAAAGATGCGCAATATGATAGGCAAATTACTAAGTATCCACTAGAAGATATGATTAAAAATTTAATCAGGTTATCGGTTCTTGAAAATATTAAGACCATTACAATGTTTTTAGATATTACATATATCAATCCAGAGGAATCAGCTGGCCTACTTTGGGATTTTCCTAAAATACCAGATAAAATTTGTATTCTTAGTGCATCTTCAAATGGTGAGTCATCTCAAATTTATCATGATAAAAAACATAGCTTCTATACCTACTCTATTTTAAAAGCTCTTTCGGGTGGTGCTGATGATGGAGATAGTATTATTGAATTAGGAGAACTAACAGAATATGTATATAAAAAAATCCCTGAATACGTCCGATTAGTTCCTGGAGCGATAAAACAGAACCCGAAGTTTAATGGAATGGATCTCAAAAGAACACTTTTAGATCTTAGATAATATTATTTAATGTTAAAATTTAAAAAATATTATGCGGTAATTCTTTTTATATATGCTTTACTACAGTTTACTTGTAGTAATAATCCTCCGATTTGGGTTGAAAAGAGACCCGATGAAATTAGTTTTTGGCATGGAATTGGTTTTGCTTCTAAAGAAATAGATAACTCTAAAGAAATAGCTCGTGAGCGAGCGATCTATGAAATTTCTTCACAAATAAAAATTAGTATATCATCAGAACTAGACATTGTTGTTAATGATTTTAATGGTTCAGTTGAGAGTGCTATTTCATCTATAACTAAATCAAGAGTACAGCTATTACTTCCCAAACTAGAATTAATAGACGTTTATGAAACAAAAGATGGAACATACTTCTATGTAAGATTGAATAAAGAAAAATATAAAACAGAAATGAGAAGGCTGAGGCAAAATGCTATTGCAACAGCAATTAATTATATTGAACAAGCGGATAAAGTTTTTACAATAGAATCTTTAATTTGGGTTCAAAAAGCCTTTAATGAAATAAGGGCTTTTAACGATGAGCCAATTGAAATTTCATATAATAAGGAAAAATTCAACCTATATTCTCTTATTAAAGAAAAAAGTAGCACTTATAAAAAACGAATTTTAATTGAAGCCTCAATGAATAAAAAAAGCTTAGTTACATTATTAGATCAAGATAATACTTTAATATTAAATGTGATGGATAAAGTCACAAAAGAAAGTTTAGATGCAGTTCCGATAAAATTAATTGCTGATAACTTGGAATATAGTTTGATCTCTAATTCGGATGGTATTGCATATCATATTATTCCAACTTTTTCAAAACCTAGATTTTATAATGCTTACTTTGAAGTCGATACAGATCGTTTATTAAGTACTCTTAAAAAAAATAATAAAGTCTTGTTTGATGCTCCATTAAAATCAAGTTTTTCAATTGAAATTTTGAAAGTAAAAGCGATGATATATTCATCAGAAAAAAACCTTAATAAACCATTAGAAAACGCAATAATTAAGCCTATGGTTGAAAGTTCTATGAACACCCATGTGAATTTTGTTGATGAAAACCCTGAAATCAAAATTTATATTGAAGCAAATACAGAAACAAAATCAGTAAGGAATGATAATTCTTTTCCCTATTTTGTTTATGGAACGGCTACTGTTGTCTTTGAAAATGTATTTTCTGGAGAAAGATTTTTCAATTCTAATATAACAAATGTGAAAGGTGCTGATTTTAATTCTCAAGTAATTGCTGGTATTCGTTCTTATGAAAAATTATCTAAAAAATTAGTTGAACAACTTGAAAGCGAAATACTTTTAGTTCAGAGCGATAATGATAAATAGAGAATCAATAACCAAAGAAAAAGTACAAAATTTTAGTGCAATTGTTATAATTCTATTATCAGCAATTATGGTACTAAAATGGAAAGATTATGAGAATAATATGATCGAAGGTTCAAAAACAACTATAATAGATACATCGCAGACTAGATTAGTACCAAAGCCAGAAGTTCTTGCTAAAATTAACTTACTTGAGAAAATGGCAATGGCTGAAAGATCAAAAATAACGGTAATGGTTGAACATGACAACTCTCCACTAACAAACACATATCCAATGATATTGGATGCTACAAATTCATTTGATCCGGATCTTGGAGATGAAATTCAGTTTGTTTGGAAACAAATTGCTGGTCCCAATGTTAAAATTATGCCTAATCCATTTGAGGGAAAAGTCAGTTTTGAAGGAAAGGAAGGGGAATATACATTTGAATTAACCGTTGCAGATGATTACGGATCAAAAGCAACTATTACGAAAACTGTTATAATTATAGCAGAGCCTAACCAGCCTCCAGTGATTGAAATGAACGTTCGACAAGGTTCAGAATTAAAATAGAATAATAGGTTTTAAGTGTTTAGATTTTAATCTCGATACTTTATGATAAAATAAAAGGACAAGGCGTTATAAATGAATAAAAGAATTGCAGTAGGTATAGATATTGGTGGTACAAATACTGTTTATGGATTTATTGATGAAGTAGGAACTGTCTTAGAGTATCAAGAAATTCCAACAAGAGGTAATCAACCAATCGAAGACCTCATCGAGAGGCTAGATTCAAGAATAAAACTGTTTTTTAAAAATAATTCGAATTTAAGCCTCAATGGTATCGGTATTGGAGCACCAAATGGGAATCATTATAGTGGAAAAATACAAACCCCTCCTAATTTAAGTTGGGGAGATGTACACATTGTATCAATTTTTGAAGAAAAATTTAACTGTAATACAATATTAACTAATGATGCAAACGCTGCCGCATTAGGAGAAAAAAAATTTGGTGTCGCGAAAAGTATGAATGACTTTGTGGTGATTACGTTAGGGACAGGCCTTGGAAGTGGAATTTTTAGCGGTGGAAACTTATTGTACGGACACGATGGATTTGCGGGAGAATTGGGGCATGTATCTATAGATACAAATGGTCGTAAATGTAATTGTGGTAGCATCGGTTGCTTAGAATCTTATGCTTCTGCAACTGGTATAAAAAAAACAGTAAAAACCTTTTTAGAAAGAAACCCAAAAGATGAATTTCTACAAAGTATTAATTCTGAAAAAATTAATGGGTTGCTAATTGATAAAGCATTCGATGCTGGGAATAAACTTGCTCAACAAATTTATGAATATACTGGAACTCAATTAGGACTAGGACTTGCTCAGGCAGCTAATTTATTGAGCCCAGAAGCCTTTATTTTTTATGGTGGTTTCAGTAATGCAGGTAGACGAATTTTAGATCCTGCAAAAATATCTATGGAAAAATATCTTATTAATGGTAATGCTCATACTATTAATCTACTTCAATCAGCTCTTCCTAAGGGACAAGCTGGTATACTCGGAGCTGCATCTCTTATTTTTAATAGTTAATTTTAATTTTTATTTAAGAATGTGATGAAATTCACATACTCTTTTTTGAGTAGCATTGGCGTAGGCTTTTGTTTAAAGAAATTTATTAGATTATGATCTAATTATTTTGGGCTATTATTTATGATTTTTTCAATATTATCGCTATTTACTTTTATCTCCCTAGTCCATGGACAGAATATTTTAGGATGTATGGATTCTTACGCAGAGAATTATAATATAGATGCGACTACAGATGATGGAAGCTGTGCTGGTTACCCTGATAATGGTGACCACTCTCTCAGCTTTGATGGTATTGATGATTATGGTTATTTATCCTGGAATAATCAATTAAGTACGTATACTGTTTCAATGTGGGTTAGGGCACATGATCTTAATCAGATTTCTTATCAAGCTTTCTTTAACAACTCATCAACCTCGAACCAGGGTTTCCAGCTAGATTGCAATAATAATGAGCAATATCGATTTTTATCTTCAAACGGATCTATTCTTTTAGCTCCATTAGATCTGGAATGGGCTCATGTATCTATTACATCTGATGGGACCACTACCGCTGCTTATTTTAATGGAGAACTGATAGAAACGGTTGATTGGGTTGTGACTGGATGGGATCAAATTGTTCTTGGGCGAAATAGAAGTACAAATGAACCAGGTAATTATAATTTAGATGAAATAAGTATATGGAATACTTCAAAATCGATTACTGAGATTCAAGAACTAATGAATAATGATTTCGATGTAAATGAAGAGGGACTTCTTGTCTATTGGAAAGCAAATGCAGGTGAAAGTAATATTCTTTTTGATCATACTGGAAATACAAATCATATGACGTTGTATGGTGCTACTTGGATTGATGGAAATCCAGGATATCCACAAATAGAAGTTCTTCCAGATGCAATTAGTCATTTAGCATATACTGGAGAATCTTCTAATCAATCTTTTACTATTTATAATAACGGTAATGATGACCTTGAATGGGTATTAAGTTTTAATAATCAAGAGCGCATTAATGTGCCTTTCGCATTACCTGAAGGCTTTACTACTCAAAATAATGTATCAGGAAATATTTCTACGGGACCTGTTCTAGTGGGGCAATCTAATATAAATAATAATAGCATAAACAGGGATCAGTATGATATCTGGATTTACAATAACTCTGGAGTTGCATCTACAATTAATGGACATGAAAGTTTAAATGCGGTGACAGGATCCGTATTAGATATTAATAATTTTGATGTTTTTTTTAATATTCGGAGTTCTAATTATAATCCAGAAGAGACATTAGAGTGGATATATAATGGTGGAACATGGGTAGGGGAATGGTCTTCTAATGATTATCCAATTAATAATTGGAATGTAATTGAAGGTTCTGTTTATACCGGTACTTCTGGTGTATATGGAACGCCTATTATCCAAGATCCAAATCATTGGCTGGCTCAAAACATAGATTGGGGCTCTGTTCCAGTTGGTACTCAAGCTGTAGAATTTATGCGAAATATTATAATTGATGATCCAGATGCAACTGTGATTGTGAGCTTAAACCATGCCTCCTACGGGGAAGTACCACTCTTAGTAGAAAAAAATTATGGAGAAGGTACAATTATTCTTTTTAATTGTGACTACCAAGATGCTCCACATACTGTATCAGATTTAATTCAGAAAGTTGCATATTATGCCGCCGCAATAGCTGGCAAGGTGGAATGGTTGTCCGTTTCTGATACTCTAGGTACAGTATTACCTGGAAACTCAACAGAAATAGAGCTTACCTTTGATGCGACTTCCCTTGCCACGGGTGATTATGAATCTGAATTTTATATTATTTCAAATGATCCAAATCAACCTGCTGTAAATATCCCTGTTAATCTTGAAGTTGATATGTATTATCCTAATATCATTCTTTCTTTAGACTCTGTGTATATTGACCTGTTTCTTGGAGGTGCTACTACACGATATTTGACTATTCAAAATGATGGTGATGCCGAACTAAATTGGTTTGGGAACATTTCTTATTCCTGGATGTCTATTTCTCCTGAATTTGGAGTGGTTACAACAGGAGGTGAGCAAATTGTCGAATTAAGTTTTAATACAAACCAGTGGACCACAGGTACCTATTTAAGTAGTCTTCATATTATGAGTAATGATGAAAATGAACCCAACTTATATATCCCTTTAAGTTTGAATATTTTTGAAAATATAGAGGCACCTGAATTTGAAGATTCATTTATTTATGAGGATTCTACTTTAACTCTTCTATTACCTGATTTGTATTCAGAATATTCAACTGAGTACGTGATATCAAGCGACACAAGTGATGTTAATATCAATATCATCTCTGATTCATTAATATTGAGTCCGATAGAGAATTGGGCAGGCTCAGCTTTAATTGAAGTTGTTTTGATTGCAGAGGATACTTTGACTGATACTACATTTTTTATTTTAAACGTAATGCCTGTTAATGATAATCCAAGATTAAGTACCATTGAGGACACTACGATGATAGAAGATTCGAGTTTATCTATTCCACTCATTTTTTCAGATGTAGATAATGAAGAACTTTCTTTATCTGTGACCAGTTCACATGTTGATTATTTAGATATGGAAATAATAGACACTACTCTTTATATAGTACCAAATCCAGATTGGAATTGTGATTCTATTCTTGTTTATGTATCTGTAAATGATAATATGGATAGATCTATTGCAGAGGAACAATTTTTTCTAACTATATATCCTGTTAATGATGCGCCTATTGCACTTGATGAAGAATTTTTTATCGAAGAAGACTCAGACACATTGTTTGTACTTCTCTTAGCTTCAGATGGTGATTCAACTGAAAGTTTAGCTGATGATCAGTTATTAAACTTTTCCATAATAAGTGGATTTAACCATGGGCATTTTGATTTTGTAGAAACAGAAGGACATTTAATATACATTCCTAATGAAAATTATTTTGGAGTAGATAGTCTTCGCTATATTGTAACGGATAATGGACTAACTGGAAATCAGTCTGAACCATTATCAGATACAGCATTAGTCATTATAAATGTTCTACCTGTAAATGATTCACCCATTATTGGAAGCATATCCGATACTGTAATGAATGAAGATTCATTTATTCAAATACCAATAGATGTTACGGATGTTGATGATGATAGTTTAAGTCTGATTTCTTTTTCAAATGATTCGTCTTATATATCAGTAATAAATGAAGATGGATATTTAAATATAATGTCTAACTTGAACTGGAATGGTTCTACGATAGTGACAGTTATAGTAAATGATAATATAGGAAGAGCAATAGATATTGAAGAATTTCAACTAACGGTTGAACCTGTAAATGATCTACCAGAATTTGAAAATAATTTAAATGTCACTGTAGGTGTTGGAATTCATTTTGAGTTTAATTTATACGCAAATGATGTTGATATGGACTCTACATTTTTTATGTTTGATAACACTTTTGATTATCCAGATTGGTTCACTATTGAATCAAATCCAGACAGACTATTAGGTAGTGTTCCTGTAGGTGGAACATTTGACTTTCCGATCATTCTTAGCGATGGTGATAGCAGTATCACTGATACTTTTAATATTACAGCACACTATTTTGAACCTCGAATTAATTTTGTTACAGATGTTCCAGAAGATCAAGGAGAAAAAGTTTATTTGAATTTTCAAAAATCTTATCTCGATATTTTAGATACTCCTAATCAGTTTTATACTATTTTCAGAAATGATACGGTTGGTGATACTACATCTTGGATTGGGATTGGTTCTTTGACTGCATCAGGAAGTGAAGTTTACACCACTGAGGTTCCTACCTTAAGAGATTCTTCGAGTATAAATAATGGTCTAACTGAGTTCAAGGTAATTTCTTTTATGAATATAGGAACCTTCGAATCTGAAATTATGATTGGATATTCTCTTGATAATATTGCTCCAGAGGTGCCTCAAGATTTATCAGTTACGATTGTAGAGGATGGGATTGAGATTTTTTGGAGTACTTCTACAGATGATAACTTTAATTTTTTTAATCTCGATAAATCGAATGAAGAATCTTTTCTAAATTATCAAACATTTATTATTGATGATACTTTCTACATCGACGTAGAATGCGAACATAGTCAAGAATACTTTTATCGTCTTTCTGCTGTTGATTTATCAGGAAATGTAAGTGACTATTCTGCAATTATGGGTGTCACAACTTTAAAACTAGAGGATGATTTGATTCCAAGAGAATTTGCACTGTATCAAAATTATCCGAATCCTTTTAACCCAGTAACAACTATACGTTATGATTTACCTGTAAGCTCAGATATATTGATTCGTATCTTTGATATTAATGGACGGATTGTAAAAACAATTTTTTCAGGATATAAAAAAGCAGGTCATAATTCTGCTGTTTGGGATGCAAAAAATGACATCGGTGAGCCTGTTTCAGCCGGTATGTATTTATATTTCATACAGTCTAATGAATATCAGCAAACAAGAAAAATGCTACTTTTGAAATAAGTATTGAAAAATTTATTTAAAACCCCGTTTTTTAGCGGGGTTTTTTGTTTACGAATATTTATATAAGTTATTAAGTTTTGGAACGTAATGTAATCATTATCGAAATAGGCTAAAGTAGAATAATAATAAAGGTGTTTTCCAGTATACTTTTATCTTCAAACTAAT
>JAOHKG010000031.1 GCA_028101095.1 Fidelibacterota bacterium
ACGAATTTGGCATAATTTTTGTTAACAATATAATACTACTAAAAGAAAAATATACTTCAAACTATAAGAAGGTCTAAAATGGAAAATAATAAAAAAAACCTTAAAAATAATTCTCTCAAAAATAAAAAAGATAAACCATCTGACAATTTTGACTGGAAAAGAGCGAGCAAAACAAGTTTTGTCTGGCTTGCAATAATTTTTGGAGCAGTATATATTTCTGGTCTGCTAACTGAGGTTGGTAAAAAAGAAATTGAAATTGAATACACCGAGTATAAAAAGTTTCTTAAAAATAACGACATTTCCAAAGCTGTAATCATGGGTGAGAAATTTTATGGAGAATTTAAAATCCCACAATCCTTGCCGAATAAATTGGGTAATCAACTTGATGGAATATCACATTTTAAGCTTACTTTACCATTTATAGATAGAAAAAATACGGAGGAGTGGGATGCTGCAGGGCTTGAGTATACATTCAAAGAACAAAAAATAGATTGGACTGGATATTTGTTAAATATGCTCCCATGGATTCTTCTTTTAGGATTTTGGTTTTTTATGATTAAAAGAATGCAAGGAGGTGCTGGTGGCGTTGGCGGTATATTTAAATTTGGTAAAAGTAAAGCTTCATTATGGACTTCTGATCAACCAAGAGTCACTTTTAAACAAGTTGCAGGTTGTGAAGAGGCTAAAGAAGAATTAAAAGAAGTCATTGATTTTTTAAAAAGTCCTAAAAGATTTCAAAAGTTAGGTGCAAAAGTACCAAAAGGAGCATTGCTTGTAGGTCCTCCAGGAACTGGTAAAACACTTCTCGCTCGTGCAGTAGCTGGTGAAGCAGGAGTTCCTTTTTACAGTTTAAGTGGTGCTGATTTTGTTGAGATGTTTGTAGGTGTTGGTGCATCTAGGGTGAGAGATTTATTTGAACAAGCAAAAAAAAGTTCACCTGGAATTGTTTTTATCGATGAAATGGATGCTGTAGGAAGACAACGTGGTGCTGGAATAGGTGGAGGTCATGATGAAAGAGAGCAGACTCTAAATGCCTTGTTAGTAGAAATGGATGGTTTTGATAATACTCATAATGTAATCGTTATAGCTGCAACAAATAGACCAGATGTACTAGATCCAGCTCTATTGAGGCCAGGTCGATTTGATAGGCAGATTGTTGTTGATGCACCAGATGTGAATGGAAGATTAGGAATTCTAAAAGTGCATACGAAAAATGTTGTAATCAATCATAGAAAGGTCGACTTATTAGCAATTGCAAAAGGCACACCGGGAATGGTAGGAGCTGATATTGCCAATATTGTTAACGAAGCAGCATTGCTTGCTGCGCGAAAGAGAAAAAGATCTGTAGATATGGATGATTTTGAGGAGGCAAAGGATAAGGTTATTATGGGAGTCCAAAGAAAAAGTATGATTCTTTCGGACGAAGAAAAAAAAGTTACAGCATATCATGAAGCAGGTCATGCTCTCGTTGCTATAAAAACAAAAGGCGCTGACCCAGTCCATAAAATAACTATTATCCCTAGAGGAAGAGCGTTAGGCGTTACAATGCAATTACCGATGGATGAAAGACATGGATATACTAGGGACTATGTTGAAGGTCGCTTGGGCATATTAATGGGTGGCAGAAGTGCTGAGATGTTAATATTCAATGAAATGACAACTGGAGCAGGAAATGATATTGAACAAGCAACTCAAATTGCAAAAAAAATGGCTACGGAATGGGGAATGAGTGATCTTCTTGGACCAATGACTTTTGGAAAGAAGAGTGAAGAGATTTTTCTTGGTCGCGATATGGGAAGTAGCAGAGATTATAGTGAAACTACGGCGAGAATGATAGATGAAGAAGTAAGCAGAATAGTACGAGATGCCCAAAGACTAGCAGATGAAATTTTAAGAAAAGAAATAGATGTTTTGCACCATCTGGCTAAAGAACTATTAAAATATGAAACTATCGATTCAAAGGATTTAAAGATCATACTTGAAGGTAAGAACTTAACTCGCCCAATAAATGCTAAAGTTTCAACCAAACCAAAAAGAATGGTAAAAAGAAGAGCTAAAAATAATATTTTGGATAAGAAAAAAAATAATTCTGTGGTAAAAACAGAGAAAAGTGAGGCTGTAAAAAACTAGCTTTATGATTATACTTTTTTATGACTGCAAATTTAATATGGTGAAAATATAAATTTTACAGAACTAATAAACCATCCAAACAGAACTATCCTTATGGGGATTCTAAATATCACTCCTGATTCATTTAGTGATGGAGGACTTTATAATTCTACAGAACAAGCTGTAATAAGAGCTAAGCAACTAATAATTGATGGAGCCGATATTCTGGATATTGGAGGCGAGTCAACAAGACCCGGTGCCTCTCAAATTTCTGTTAATGATGAGCTGAGTAGAGTAATCCCTGTAATAAATGAAATTCGTAATGAACACAAAGAAATACTTATATCCGTTGATACATATAAATCTGAGGTTGCGAAACAATCTATAGTTGCTGGGGCTAATATAATTAACGATATAAGTGGTCTAGTTTTTGATAAAAAAATGGCTAGCATTGCAGCAACTTTAGATGTCCCTGTGATTTTAATGCACCTCAAAGGTACCCCTCGAAATATGCAGGATAATCCTACATATAAATGTCTTATATCTGAAATTAAAACCTTTTTAATTACTCAGGCTAATTATGCGAAACAAGCGGGTGTAAAAACAAAAAATATTATAATTGACCCCGGTATTGGTTTTGGGAAAACAGTTAAAGATAACTTTAAAATATTAGCAAAATTAAAAGAATTTAAAGATACGGGTTACCCTGTTCTAGTTGGTCCTAGTAGAAAGTCATTTATAGGAGAAACTCTAAATCTTCCGATTGATAAAAGACTAGAAGGAACGGCTGCTTCAATAGCTATTTCGATTATTAACGGTGCAAAGATCGTAAGGGTGCATGACGTATCAGAAATGAAAAAAGTTTGTAAGATAGTTGATAAAACCTTGGAGATGTCTTGACTCTATTTAAACTCGGATTTTTATCAGTAACATTCATCGACATCATTGATCTTTTATTGGTAACATGGATTTTTTATAAAGTATATCAATATTTTCATGAAACTAGAGCAGGACAAATGTTAATAGGTTTAGTGATACTGCTTATCTCATCTTTTATTTTTAATTCTTTTGGACTCAGTGCAATGTCTTGGTTAGTAAATCAATTTCAAACAGTATGGGTTGTTGCATTCGTTATTCTTTTTCAACCTGAAATTAGAAGACTATTGATATATGTTGGACAAACACGATTTTTTCAAAAAATATTTAGAATGAGTACTTCGAGATCATTAGAATCAATTGTTGAAGCTTCTTTGAATCTTTCTGATAAGAAATGGGGTGCTATTATTGTTATTCAGAGAGAAACAGGGTTAAGATCTTACAAAGACTCAGCCGTTCAATTAAAAGCAGAAGTATCAACCCCGCTTTTACTATCAATCTTTAACCCTTCATCACCAATGCATGATGGAGCTGTAATTATTCAAAATACTTTATTGGAAGCCGCAGGTTGCATCTTGCCACTTACAGAAAGCCAGATGGTTCTACCTGAGATGGGTACCAGACATAGAGCTGCTTTAGGTATTACTGAAGAATCAGATTCAATAGTAATCGTTGTATCAGAAGAAAGAGGGTCGATTGCGACAGCAGAGAATGGAAGGTTTACAAACTTAGATATGGATGAAATGAGGCTAAGACGTTATTTAAATGAAAGACTGTTTATATCTTCAGGTGATTAATATTATATACATTATAATATTAATTCATTTAAAACTCTAATGTAAATTTTCTTGTGGAAATTTTTGAACTAAAAGAACAATTCAAAGAAGCAAAAAAAAAGGACTCTAAAATAAGGGGGTATCTTTGACCTCAATAAAAATAAAAAGAAACTAGATAACCTCAAAAAAGAATCCTCATCTCCAAAATTCTGGGATAATAATAGTGAAGCTTCAAAAGTATTAAAAAAAATATCAATAATTGAAAAAGAGAACTTTCTCTGGAATGATATTAAAAGACGCCATGATGATTTAGAAGTATTGTTTGAATTTGCAGATCAAGGTGAGTCGGACTTTTTTGAAATTCAAAATGAATTAATACTTTATAAAAACTTAATTGATGATGTAGAAATAAAGTTAATTCTTGGAAAACCTGAGGATTTACAAAATGCAATTATTACTATACACCCTGGTGCTGGAGGGACTGAAAGTCAAGATTGGGCACAAATGTTATATCGAATGTATACCAAATGGGCCGAAAAAGAGGGCTTCAAATTAGAAATAATCGATTTCCAGCCAGGTGAAGAAGCTGGTATAAAAGATATTACTTTTGAACTTAAAGGAGATTATGTTTTTGGGCTTGCCAAGGCTGAAGCTGGTGTCCATAGAATGGTTAGAATTTCACCATTTGATTCTGCTAATAGACGTCATACCTCATTTGCTTCAGTATTTGTTTATCCTTCAATTGAAGAAAATATTGAGATTGATATTAACCCTACAGAATTAAGAATTGATACATATCGAGCAAGTGGTGCAGGTGGTCAGCATGTTAACAAAACAGATTCAGCTGTAAGAATAACACATTTACCAACAGGAATTGTTTCTCAATGTCAAAATGAAAGATCTCAGCACAAAAACAAAAATCAGGCTATGAAAATTTTAAAATCCAGATTGTATCAGTTAGAGCTTGAAAAAGAAAAAGAAAAAAATAAAGAATTAGAAGATCAAAAACTGGATATAGGATGGGGAAGTCAAATTAGAAGCTACGTTTTTCATCCATATCAAATGGTAAAGGATCATCGTACTAAAGAAGAAAATGGGAATACACAATCAGTAATGGATGGAAATTTAAGTACTTTTATAAGAGCTTATCTACTTAGTACTATATAAAAAAAGAAAAAAGGAAAAAATGTCAGAAGATCAAAAAAGTTTAAAACAAATCATGGATTTTAGAATTCAAAAATTAAAAAAATTATTGGATTACGGTGTCAATCCATACCCTTCAAGATATAAACCAACCCATAAAAGTCTTTTCATTAAAAATAATTATGCAGATTTGGAAAATTCTAAAGTTATTGTTTCTGGAAGAATTATGGCAATAAGAATAATGGGAAAAGCTTCTTTTATTCAATTGATGGACTATGCAGGGAGAATACAAATTTTTATCAAAAAAGATAATCTAGCTGATGGTGTTTATGAATATTTTAAATTACTTGATATAGGAGATCACGTTGGCATAAATGGTAAAGTGTTTACAACAAAAACAGGTGAAATTTCAATTAATGCTCAAGAATTAGTTGTGTTATCAAAGAGTATAAGACCTCTGCCAATTGTGAAAGAAAAAGATGGAGAGGTCTATGATTCTTTTAATGATAAAGAACAGAGATATCGTAATAGGCATTTAGATCTTATCTTAAATCCTTTGGTTAAGAAAACATTTATAAAAAGAACAAAAATTTTAAAATCAATTAGGAATTATCTAGATGAACAAGGCTTTTTAGAGGTTGAAACACCAATTCTTCAACCAATCTACGGTGGAGCAAATGCTCGTCCATTTACAACACATCATAATACACTTGGTCAAGATTTATTTTTAAGAATTGCAGATGAACTATACCTAAAACGTCTAATTATTGGAGGTCTAGACAAAGTATATGAAATGTCTAAAGATTTTAGAAATGAAGGAATGGATAAAGATCATAACCCTGAATTCACAATGCTTGAGTTCTATTGGGCTTATTCAGATTATGAAGATTGTATGAATTTAGTAGAAGATTTAATTAAGTTCGTTTCTATCAAAGTTGGTTCTCCCGTTTTAGAGTGGGGAAAAAATAAGTTTGATTTATCTCAACCTTTTAGCAGAGTACCCTTTTTTGACTTATTAAAAAATGAATTAGGATATGATATAAGTGAGATGGATTATACACAATTAAAAAAAATATGTTTAGATAAAGGTCTTGAAGTCGATTCAAAAAATAATGTTGGACAATTGCTAGACCTTTTAATAAGTGAACTTGTCGAACCTAAGCTAATAGAACCTACCTTTGTAACAGATTATCCAAAGTCAATTTCACCCCTTGCTAAAATGCATCGAAATGGAAATAAAAATATAGTTGAAAGATTTGAACTTTTTATTGGTGGTTCTGAGTTTGCAAATAGTTTTTCAGAGCTAAATGATCCGATTGATCAAAGAAGAAGACTTGAAGAACAAGTACATTTAAAAGAACTCGGAGATGATGAAGCGCACCCTATTGATGAAAGTTTTCTACAGGCGATGGAAAATGGTATGCCTCCGACGGGAGGCGTAGGAATTGGTATAGATAGACTGACGATGCTACTCACAGGTAATCGCTCAATAAAAGATGTCATTTTATTTCCAGCATTAAAATCAGAAAAAGAATAAAAGTGGGAAATCTTTTTTTTTTTGCTTTTAGACTCGTGTTTTCAAAAGAAAAAGGAAGCTTTTCTAGTTTTGCTAGTGTTATTGCAATTATTGGATTAGGTATAGGTGTTGCTTCTTTATTAATAACTGTGAGTGTTGTTCAAGGCTTTCATAATGTAATATCAGAAAAACTATCCTTCTTTGAAGGCGAGGGTAGGATAAGACATATTTTATCTAAAAACTTCAGAACTGATGATATTCAGATAAAAAAACTTAGTAATGAATTAGACATAGATTTTGTTGTACCATTTGCTCGAAATATTGTTCTTGCAAGAAAAGGCAAAAAAGCTGAAGGTATTATTATTGAAGGATTGAATGAGCTGCCTAAAATATTAACTGAAGTTCATCCAAATAGCCTCTTAAACGATGAAATTATAATAGGGCATGTTTTAGCTAAAAACTTAGAAGTAAAAAAAATGGATAAGATTTTTGTCCAACCATTGCAAAAAAAAAAAAATATTAATTTTGGTGCACCCATAAAATCACTGACTGTAAAAGATATTTTCACATCTGGGCTTCAAGAATTTGATAAGACTTTAGCATATACAAATTTAGAAACTGCTCAAAAAATATTTGAAATTGATGCAGCAGAGATTTCAGGATTAATTATCACTAATAAATTAACAAATAGATCAAAAAAAAATATTAATTATCCATTTATTTATGAAACATGGAAAAGCAGACATTCCTTATTATTTCAGTGGATAGAATTACAACGATGGCCCGCATTTATAATGTTTGGTTTAATAACACTTGTGGGTGTAATTAACCTTTTGTCTTCCATTAATATGATTATACAAGAAAAAAAAGGCCAAATTGCTATTCTTCTTGCACAAGGAATAAGTTATAATAAATTAAAAATAATATTTATGTATCAAGGTGGATTAATAGGCTTTATAGGTTCATTTATAGGAGGTTTTTTTTCATTTTTAATTATTAATATAGATAAATATTTCAATATTTTTAAAATTCCTTCAGATGTTTATTTCATGGATAGAATACCTTTCTCTTTTGATGTTTATATTTTTTCAATATTGATGATAATAATATTTTTTATTTCTTTTATTTTTTCATGGGTTCCTGTAAAACATTTAGAAAATATCAACTTATCAACAGCTCTAAAATTCGAATGAGATGGGAAAGAAAAATATCAAAAAGGTTCTATCATCAAACTATAAATGGAAACAAATATTCAAGTTTATTATCCTTACTTGGTATAAGTGTAGGATGCTTTGCCATGGTTATCTCTTTATCTGTTTTGAATGGTTTTGAAAGCTTAGTTCACGAAAAATTAAAAGGTTTTGATGGAGATATTAGGATGTTTAGTTCCGTCAAAGATTTAACTTTTTTTGAAAATATTAATGCTATTGAAAGCATTATGCCTTTTATGGAAAGGAGGGGTGTTGCTGAAACTTCCCAAAATCAAAAAATAGTATCTTTGAAAGCTGTCGATGAGCGTCTCTTCAAGAGTTTTTATGACTTAAATTTTAGAGGATCAGAATTAAAACATAATCAAATTTTTATTGGAGAGGATTTATCGCACCGTCTTGAAAAAGATATTGGAGGTAAAATAACTATATACAGTCCGCTAGATCAGAGTATTGGCCTTGGAATACCTTATAAAAAAGAATTTATAATAGCTGGAATATTTAAAACTAAAGTTCTTGACTACGATGATAGATTTATATTTATGACTCTTGATGATGGGAAAAATTTATTTAGAAGAAAAGATGCAATTGATGGATTTGACCTAAGAGTAGATACTGAATCATCAATTAAAGCAGTAAAAGAAGATTTAAAAGCTCTTTTTGATAACAAAATTGAAATCTTCACATGGAAAGACTTAAATCGTTCCCTAGTTGATGCGATGAAAATAGAGAGAATTGCAACTATGATCATATTAAGTTTAATCTTTCTTGTTTCAACTTTTCATTTAGCTTCTTCTCTCACATTAATATCTTATCAAAAAATTAAAGAATTAGGAATTCTTAGAGTTATGGGTGCTTCTGGAAATTCAATTATAAATATAATTGTAAATATAGGCATAAGAAAAGCTGGTAAAGGTATGATTTATGGTACAGGAATAGGTTTATTAGTTGTAATAATGCAGAACAAGATATCGTTTATTAAAATACCAACTGACATATACTTTGTTCAATCATTACCAATGGAGATCTCTTTCTCTGAAATTTCAAGTATCGTAATTGTATCTTCCTCATTTATTTTTCTTGCTTCATTTATAATTGGAAGAAAAATATCAAAAATAAATACTATGGAGGCTTTGAATTGGAAAAAATAATTTTAGAAGCTAAAAATATTCATAAATCCTATAAAAATGGCGAAAAAAAATTAGATGTTCTTAGTGGTTTTGAGCTTGAACTTAGAGAAAAAGAAATTATAACAATTACAGGACAATCAGGTTCGGGTAAGTCCACAGCCTTAAATATTCTTGGAACATTAGATCTACCAGATATTGGAAATATAATTATTGAAGAAAAACAGGTAGATAAGTTGGACAATAAGCATCTCTCAATTCTTAGAAATAAAAGTATCGGATTTGTCTTTCAATTTCATTACCTGTTACCTGAATTTTCAGCTTTGGAAAATGTATTAATTCCAACTTGGATTAAAGAGAAACGAAGTAATAGTGATTATGCAGAAAGTCTTTTCTCCGATTTAGGTTTATCTAGTAAATTACACAGTTTTCCAAACCAATTAAGTGGAGGAGAGAGGGCAAGAGTTGCTTTAATTAGAGGTATAGTGAACAAGCCAAGAATTCTTTTCGCCGATGAACCTACTGGTAATCTTGATGAAGAAAATGCATCTAGACTTATCAAACTTTTAATGAAAATTAATGAAAAGTATAATCAGGCAATAGTCATTACAACCCATAATCCTAAAGTTGCCAAAATTGGAAATAAAAAATTTAAACTTGAAAAAGGTAAATTAAATTAATATCATGAAAGAAAATTTTTCAAAAAGAATTCAAACTATTATTAAAATTTCTAAAGAAGAAGCGATCCGGCTAGGACATAGTTATGTTGGATCTGAACATTTACTTCTAGGATTAATTAAAATTGAGACAGGTCTTTCAAAAAAAATATTTCAAATATATGACATAGATTTTAAAAAGACAGTTTCTAGAATTGAAGATTTAATTAAAACTTCCGGTGGGACAATAACATTAGGACATTTACCACTTACTAGAAGAGCTGAAAGAATATTAAGAAACTCTTTTAAAGAGTCTCTAAAACTAGGTGCTCCTATTGCTGATGATGAGCATTTGCTTTTAGCATTGCTTTCTGAATCAGAAGGGGTCGCTGTTGACACCTTAAAAGCTTTTTCAATTGATTATGAAACAGTAAAGGATCTAATCGATTCGAATGATCAAAACCAAACCACTCTAAACCAAGATCTCCAAGGTCAAGAAATTAAATCTAACTCAAAAACACCAACATTAGATCATTTTTCAAGAGATATCACTTCTTTAGCAAATAAAGGTAAGCTAGATCCTGTACTAGGAAGAGAAAATGAGATTGAACGCTTGGCTCAAATACTTACTCGCCGAAAAAAAAATAACCCGGTATTAATAGGAGAGCCAGGTGTTGGGAAAACTGCGATCATTGAAGGCCTTGCGCATCGAATAATTTGTAAAACAGTTCCAAGAGTTCTTCATAATCAAAGAGTCTTATCTTTAGATTTGGCTTCGATAGTGGCTGGTACAAAATACAGAGGTCAATTTGAAGAGAGGCTTAAAAATATGATGGATGAGTTAGAAAAATCTGAAAACATAATTATTTTTATCGATGAGCTTCATACAATAGTTGGTGCTGGAGGTGCAGGAGGATCTTTAGATGCTTCTAATATGTTTAAACCTGCGCTTGCTCGAGGAGATATTAAATGTATTGGTGCTACTACTTTAAATGAGTACAGGAAAGTTATAGAGAAAGATGGGGCTCTTGATCGTAGATTTCAAAAAATAATTGTTAATCCTCCAACTTTAGAGGAGTCTGTAAATATTTTAAATGGCCTGAAATCAAAATATGAAGAGCATCATTTTGTTCAGTATACAGATGAATCTATTAAAGCTTGTGTTCATTTATCAGATAGATATATTTCGGATAAGTTTTTACCAGATAAAGCAATTGATATCTTAGATGAAGCTGGTGCACGTGCTCATATGTATAATCTGAAAGTGCCAAAAAAAATTATTTTGATCGAGGAAAATCTAAAAAAAATACGAGAAAAAAAAGAAGTTAAGGTTAATAATCAACAGTTTGAAGAAGCTGCGATATTAAGAGATAGCGAAAAAAAGATGTTTAAAAGACTACTTAAAGCACAAAAAAAATGGAATGAAGATGAAAAACGAGTAGTTACTAAAATAAAATATCAAAATATTGCAGATGTTGTTTCTGTAATAACTGGAATTCCAATGTCTAAAATTAATGAGGCAGAAAGTGCTAAATTACTACAGTTAGATAAAGTTTTGGAAAAGTATATAGTCGGGCAAAACCAGGCAATTAATTCTTTATCAAGAGCTATAAAAAGATCAAGGGTTGGCTTAAGTAATCCGAACAAGCCAATAGGTGTTTTTCTTTTTCTTGGTCCAACTGGAATAGGTAAAACTGAACTGGCTAAACGCTTGGCTCTTAATCTCTTTCCTCACAAAAATTCTTTAGTGAAAATTGATTTATCAGAGTACAGGGAAAGATTTTCAATATCCAGACTAATTGGATCTCCTCCTGGTTATGTGGGGTATGAGGAAGGTGGAGAGTTAACTGAAAAAATTAGAAAAAATCCACACTCAGTAATTTTGCTTGATGAAATAGAGAAAGGCCACCCTGCAATATTTAATGTGTTACTTCAAGTGTTTGATGAGGGTGTAGTTACTGATGGATTTGGAAGGAAAATCAATTTTAAAAATACAATTATTATTATGACATCGAATATGGGTACAAATAGTCTTGAAAATTATGATTACGGATTTGGAAGTAAACAAAAAGAGCAAAAACAAAAGATAAATAAAACTGAAATCATGGATAAGGTTCGTAATACTTTTTCTCCGGAGTTAATTAACAGAATAGACGAGTCTATTATATTTAACTCTTTAGGTGAAGAAGACGTTTATCAGATTATTGATCTTCAAGTTTCTGACTTAGTTGATAGCCTTAAAAAAATGAATTTAAAGCTAAGAATAAATAAAACAGCCAAAAAATATATAGCTATAAAAAGTTATGATCCTAAATATGGTGTCAGGTTATTGAGAAGAAAGATTCAAAAGTACTTAGAGGATCCAATCTCTGATATAATTCTAAAAAAACCTCCTGAAAATGGTACCCTAATTTCTGTAAAATACCAAAAAAATAAATTATGTATCAATTTATTACAACCAAAAGTAGCAAGATAATTGAAATTATAAATCTTCTGATTAGTTAAACCTCAGTATGTCAAAAAGTCTCTGTTCTTTTTCAAACATGCCTATTTGGCTTTTGTCAACATTTGGTATACTAGTTGCGATTCCTTTAGTGTAATCATTTATAGTATTTTTAAGGAGCAAGAATGAGTAAAATTATCGGAATTGACTTAGGAACAACAAATTCATGTGTAGCTGTTCTAGAAGGCGGTGAGCCCACTGTAATTACTAGTCCAGAAGGTGGTCGTACTACACCCTCAGTTGTAGGATTTGCCAAAGATGGAGAAAGATTAGTTGGACAAGCAGCCAAACGTCAAGCTGTAACAAACCCTGAAAATACAGTTTTTTCAATAAAACGTTTCATGGGGAGAATGTACGATGAAGTCGGGACTGAAATAACAGAAGTGCCTTATACTGTTGGTAAAAATTCTTCGAATGCTTGTGTGGTAAATGCCGGAGAAAAAGAATATACACCTCCTCAAGTATCAGCCATGGTATTGCAGAAGCTTAAGCAACAAGCTGAAGAATATTTAGGAAATAAGGTTACTGATGCAGTTATCACTGTTCCTGCTTATTTTAATGATTCCCAAAGACAAGCTACAAAAGATGCAGGCAAAATTGCGGGCTTGAATGTTCGTAGAATAATCAATGAGCCTACAGCAGCATCTCTTGCGTATGGCTTAGATAAAAAGAAAGATGAAAAAATCGCTGTATTTGATCTTGGTGGTGGTACTTTTGATGTTTCAATACTAGAGCTTGGTGATGGTGTTTTTGAAGTGAAGTCTTCCAATGGTGACGGGCACTTGGGTGGTGATGATTTTGACCAAAAATTAATCGATTGGATTGCGGATGAATTTAACAAGTCAGATGGAATAGATTTAAGAAAAGACCCTATGGCCCTGCAAAGGCTTAAAGAAGCTGCAGAAACGGCTAAGAAAGAATTATCCTCATCAAAACAGACTGATATTAATTTACCATTTGTAACTGCAGATGCTTCTGGGCCGAAGCATTTAAACCTTTCGTTAACACAAGCGAAGTTTGAAGATCTTGTAAGTGACTTAATAGAGAGGACTGTTCAACCATGTTTGCAAGCTATTAAAGATGCTGGAATGGCTACTTCTGAAATAGATGAAGTTATTTTGGTTGGTGGATCTTCCCGAATACCAAAAATTCAAGAAAAAGTAAAAGAAATTTTCGGAAAAGAACCTAATAAAAGTGTAAATCCAGACGAAGTTGTAGCTCTTGGCGCAGCAATTCAAGGTGGAGTTCTTTCTGGTGATGTGGATGACATATTGCTCCTTGATGTTACACCTCTTTCCTTAGGAATTGAAACTCTTGGTAGTGTTTCAACTCCATTGATTGAAAGAAATACAACGATTCCAACAAAAAAATCTCAAGTCTTTTCTACTGCAGCGGATAACCAGACCACTGTTGAAATACATGTATTGCAGGGAGAAAGAGAGATGGCCAGTGATAACAAGACGATTGGAAGATTTCATTTAGCAGATATTCCTTCAGCACCAAGGGGAACACCTCAGATTGAGGTTACCTTTGACATCGATGCAAATGGTATTCTTAATGTCAATGCTAAAGATAAAACAACTGGAAAAGAACAGAGCATTCGTATTGAAGCTTCTAGTGGCTTGAGTGATTCAGATATAGATAAAATGGTTAATGATGCAAAAAAAAATGAAGCTGAAGATAAAATAAAACGAGAAAAAGTAGATTTGTTAAACCAATCAGAACAGGTTGTCTATGAAATTGAGAAAAACTTAACTGAGAATGGCGATAAGCTCGATGATTCTGAAAAAAGTAATTTAACAGAAAAGTTGAATAGTTTAAAAAAAGCCAAAGAATCTGGAAACATTGAAGATTTAAAATCTTCAATAAATGATTTAAACACACTCTATGGAACTTTAGCTGCAAAAATGACATCTGCTGACACTCAAAATCCATCAGGTGCAGAACCTAATCCCTCATCAAAACAGCCTTCAGGAAAGACGAATACAAAAGAATCTGAAGTTGAAGATGCTGACTTTGAAGTTGTAGAATAAAAGGTTATTTAAAAGGCACTTAAATAGTGCCTTTTTTTAATTTTAAGATACTTCTATTTTATAAGTTGATATCGTAACCTTTACGTTGTGATATTGCGCCAATTAAAAGCCTATCTATTTTTAGCTCTTCTTATACCAATTCTGTTGGTTGGTATCCTTGGGCGAACCTCTTTTCACACTAAATACATTGAAAGCTATATAAATAACAGAATTAGCTCTTCTGATTGGAATTTCTCATTAGAAAAATCTTCGGGGTTTCTTTTTTCAACTTCTTATTTTGAAAATATTCAAATTACAGATTTAAATAAATCGGTTTATTCAATAAAAAAAACTGCTATAAATATAAACTTATTATCACTTCTGCTTGGTGAATGGACTCTCGATTTAGCTAGTTTTGAAGGAATTAATGGAATTATTTATAAC
>JAOHKG010000032.1 GCA_028101095.1 Fidelibacterota bacterium
GCGATTTGCTATAGATTTTTCATTGACTCTTCCAATCTATTCAGGAAACACATTATCTTTGAATGAGCAAAAAATAAAACTATCTATTAGACAAGCAGAGAATAATTACATAACACTCATTAATGATTTAAGAGTCCAAGCCGAATTAATTAAAGAATTATTAAATAATTATGCGGAAATAATCCCCTTGAATGAGTCTGTCGTAGAATCATCAAAAGAAGATTTAAAACTAGTAACTAAAAGATATGCATTAGGATCAGCGACGATTCTTGAAGTGCTTGATGCACAAGTCTCATTAACCCGTTCAAATTCATCCTTGATAAATGTTATTTACGATGCTCGAATCAAAGAGTTTAGTCTTGATGCTTTAATAGGACTGCTGGATACTAAATATGTAAGTAGAGATAATTAATTATGCCTAAGATATTTAAAAATAAAAAAGTATGGATACTTTTCACAATAATTACAATCCCCATCGTATACTTTTTCTTAACATCAAATAATGAAGAAATATTTGTGGATTCTGAAAATGTAGTTTTAAGGGATATTATTCACAAAGTTAATGCTAGTGGGAAAATTCAACCAGAGGAAGAAGTCCAAATAACGTCTACAATAACAGGTTGGATTACAGAAATAACAGTAAAAGAAGGTGAAGAAGTTACGCCGGGGCAACACCTCATTAGTATTGATGAAAAGCAAATACGTCAGCGTTATAATAATGCTAAGTCTCAAGTAAAGTCTTCAGACGCGAGCCTAAGGAGAGTTCAATCTCAATTAGAGAGGACAAGATCTCTTTATTCCCAAAGCTTGATTTCTAAACAAGAATTAGAACAGGTTGAAGCATCATTCAGGATAACACTTAGCCAATCTGAGCAAGCAAATGCAAACGTCCTATCTGCTGAAGATGAACTCGCAAAAACTAAACTTACCGCGCCTAAATCAGGTATCGTAACCAGTATAACAAAAGAAGAAGGGGAAATGGCAGTTGGTGGAATGTTTAATCCTGGGGTTCTTATGACAATAGCAGACTTAAGTAAAATGGAAGTTGAAGTAGACGTAAATGAGAATGATGTTGTAAAAATTGAAGTTGGAGATAGATCTGAAATTGAAATTGATGCATACCCTGATACGGTCTTTTATGGTTTTGTAAGTGAAATAGCCCACCTTGCATTATCTTCGAATATGGGGATGCAACAACAGGTTACTAATTTTAAAGTAAAAATTAGAATGTCTTCTGTGCCAGATAAAATAAGACCTGGTATGAGTAGTACGGTAAATATTATCACTGAGACCGTGAAGAGTGCAATTTCAATACCCATACAGTCTTTAACCTCACGTCCCGAAAATTATGAAGAACTAAAAAAGAATTCTGAGATAGATGAGGGTTCAGAACAATATCTAAAGAGAGCAGATCCTATAGACATTGTGTTTGTTTTAGTGAATACTTTTAATGATGTAAAAGCACCCGATGGTAAAAAATTTGCCGTTATAAAGCCTATAAAAGTTGGAATTTCAAGTGAAAACTATTACTCTGTTCTTTCAGGTATTAATTTAAATGATGCTATAGTTACAGGGGGATATCGTCTTTTGAGTAAAGATTTATATCACGGTGATATTGTTTCTTTGAAGAATGACAATAATTAAAAAATAAGTAGCGAGTGTTTTTTGAGTTTAATCTCTTTACGTAATATTAAAAAAGTTTACGAAGTGGGTGGAGAAGTTGTTAAAGCTTTAGACGGCATTGATCTATCTATAGAAGAAAATGAATATTTAGCAATAATGGGCGCATCAGGATCTGGAAAATCAACCTTGATGAATATGATAGGGTGTCTTGATACACCTTCCTCCGGAGTATATTCATTTGAAGAGGAGTTAGTCCATGGAATGAATGATATACAGCTTGCTTCAATTAGAAATAGAAAAATTGGTTTTGTTTTTTCAAACGTTTAATTTGTTGCCAAAATCAACAGCACTATATAATGTAGAAATTCCATTGATCTATGCTAATATTTTACAAAAAAAGCGGATTGTAATGGCTCAAGAGGCTCTAAAAAGTGTAGGCTTATCAGATCGAATGAGTCACAAACCGAATGAATTATCAGGGGGGCAAAGACAGCGAGTTGCAATCGCAAGAGCTCTTGTAAACAATCCTTCAATTATTCTTGCTGATGAACCAACTGGAAATTTGGACTCTAGAAGTGGAAAAGAGATTATGAAAATATTCAATGATCTTCATAGCCAAGGGAACACAATTATTTTAGTTACTCATGAAGAAGAGATAGCTAATTATGCAAAACGAACAATTAAGTTATTTGACGGGAAAATAATAGAAGATAATCTACATAAAAATTGATGTTTAACCTGTTTGTAGAAAACTTAAGAATTTCAGTCACTTCAGTCTATGAAAATAAAGGAAGATCAATCTTAACTGCCCTAGGAATAATAATTGGAATTTTGTCCGTCACTTTGATGGGAACATTGATTTCTGGCTTAGATAAATCTTTTGAAAAAAGCATGTCATGGCTTGGTAAGGATATACTACATATAAGTAGATATGAATGGTTTAGTGATATGGAGTGGTGGGAAGTAAGAAATAGGCCCAAAATAAAACCTGAATATGTAAAAAAAATTAAGGAACGGTCTAGGTTCGCATTAGCTGTTGCACCTGTTATGCAAAGATCAGCATCACTTCAATTCGAAGATGAAGAGACTAGAACAGAAATTTTTGGAACAAATCAAGATTATATGGAAACAATAGAAACGGATATTTCAAATGGACGTTTCTTTACCATAAATGAAGACCATTCAGGTTCAAGAGTTGTAGTAATCGGAGAGGGATTAAGAAAAGCTTTTTTTGATGACCAAAATCCGATTGGGAAATTTATTAAAATTGATAAGATAAAATTTAAAGTTATAGGTGTACTTGAAGAGCAAGGAAAATTTCTAGGCCTATTTAGTGTAGATAATCAAGCTATTTTACCATTTGGCGCATATACTAGACTGTTTTCTAAACGAGGCTGGATGCGGATAAGTGTAAAAGTTCCTGAAAAATATATTAATTTGGGTTACGATGAAATTTTTTCCATTATGAGACATTTAAGGGGTTTGAAACCAAGCCAAAAGAATGATTTTGCAATTAATCAAACAGAGGTTTTTGAAAAACAATATAGTTTATTAAAAATTGCTATAGGGGGGACTGGTCTTTTTATAACACTTTTATCTTTAGTCGTTGGTGGAATTGGAATTATGAATGTTATGTTTGTCTCCGTAAAAGAACGTACAAGAGAAATTGGGGTTAGGAAAGCAATAGGAGCCACAAAATCAATGATTATGGTTCAGTTTTTAATGGAAGCAGTTACTATTTGTTTTGTAGCTGGTATAATTGGACTAACATTGGCATATATCTTAAGCCTTCTTATAGGAAATTTTTTTCCTTCATCATTGCCACTAAGTCTTTCAATAATATCTATACTACTAAGTATAGTAATCGGAGTTATTTCAGGTCTAATACCTGCATATAAAGCAGCTAATCTAGAGCCAATAGACTCATTGAGATATGAATAGCTTTGATTAATAGAAGTTTTAAGACTCTTACAAAAGAAAGTTTTTTTATGGCTATCCTCGCGATAAAACAAAATAAATTGAGGTCTATCCTGACCTTACTGGGAATAAGCGTTGGAGTTTTTTCAGTTGTTGGGGTAATGACCGCAATTAAAACGCTAGAATCTTCAGTAGAGTCAGGTCTTAATGTTTTTGCTACAAATACATTTGTTATACAAAAATATCCAGAAATACAAATTAATGGTGGGAAAAGAAAAAAATATCGTAACCGAAAAAATATAACTTTCCAGCAGTATGAAAAATTAAAAAAACGCTCTTTGCTTCCAGTTTTAATAAGCGCAGCAGATGGTACCTCAGTTAGAAATATAAGCTATAAAGATAAAAAAATTAAAAAATCAACTGAGATTTATGGTGGAGACAAAGGAACTCTTAGAATCTATAACACTTATCTTTCTGATGGTCGAAATTTTATTGAAGAGGACCTTCATCGATCAAAAAAAGTTTGTATTCTAGGAATGGATGTAGTTGATAAATTATTTCCTTTTGAAGATCCAATATTAAAAAAAATAAAGATAGACGGACTTAATTATAATGTTATTGGAATTGCAGAAAGAAAAGGTGAAGCTTTTGGAGGCAGTCAGGATAACTATATAGCGGTCCCAATATCAACTTTCTTAGAAAGATTTTCGAGTAAAAATACTAGTATTAGAATACATGTTGAATCTGAAAATGAAAGCACTTATCAAAAAACAATGGATGAAGTAATAGGGCTACTAAGATCAATTAGGAAAGTAGTACCTGATCAAGAGAATGATTTTGAAATAGTAACAAATGCAAAAATGATAGAACAGTTTTCGGGGTTTACTGGAGGAATAAAAATATTTGCTTTTTCAGTAAGCCTTATTGCTCTAATTGTTGCAGGTATAGGTATAATGAATATTATGTTAGTTTCAGTAGCAGAAAGAATTAAAGAAATAGGCATAAGGAAAGCTATCGGAGCAACTAAAAAAGATATTTTAATGCAATTTCTATTTGAAGCAATCTTTTTGAGTCAATTTGGTGGAATTGTTGGAATTATAATGGGTGTGGGTGGAGGGAATATTGTAGCTATTATTTTTAATATTCCAGCAATAATTCCATTAGACTGGGCCTTGATTGCACTTGGTGTTTGTTCAGTTATTGGTATAGTCTTTGGAATTTATCCTGCATGGAGAGCGGCTCAATTAGATCCTATTGAATCATTGAGATTTGAATAGTTTCTTTTGGAGGTTTCTTATGTTCTTTATATCCTGCCGGAAGTAAATTTAAAGTATATAAATATGAAAATTTTATAAATGAAATATTTTAAGATATTCTTTAATATAAGAAAAAATATGGAGATGTTTATATGAATATAGGCATTGTTCCTGCGCGGCTTAATTCAACACGTTTACCAAAAAAAATATTAATGGACCTTTGCGATAAACCAATGATTGCACATGTAATGGAAAAAGCAATGCAATCGAAAAAGCTTGATAAAGTCATTTTAGCGGTGGACTCTAAAGAAACAATAGAAAAATTATCTGGTTATGATTATGAAATAGTAATGACTTCAGAAGATCATAATTCAGGAACGGATAGAGTGGAAGAAGTCGCAAACAAATTTCCTGAAGCTAAAATAGTAATTAATATTCAGGGTGATGAGCCATTATTAGACTCAAAAATGATTGACGACTTGATTTGTCTTATGGAAGAACCCGATGTTGAAATGGCAACAATTCTGAGTAAAAAGTTGACAGTTAGTGACCTGCTTAATCCAAATGTTGTAAAAGCAATAATGGATGAAGATCATAATGCTGTTGAATTTAAGCGAAATGTTTTCGATCTAGAGATTGGAGGTGTTTACAGGCATATTGGTATGTATGGATTTAAAAGAAATACACTTTCAAAGTTTACTTCCTTAGAAATTTCGAAAAGAGAGTCAGAGAGGAAGTTGGAGCAAATGCGTGCCTTGGATAATGATATACAGATTAGAGCCATGATCACTTCCTACGAAACTCTTTCAATCGATACCCAAGAAGACTTTAAAAAAGTTGAAAATATTCTTAAAAATATAAAAAGTGATAACCTTGGGAATAAATAGTGGATAAGAAGCAAACTAAATATATTTTTGTATTGGGTGGTGTTATGTCAGGGCTTGGCAAGGGGATTGCTGCCGCATCAATTGGTTACTTGTTAAAACAAGCTGGCGTTAAGGTAACCATAATGAAGTTAGACCCTTATTTAAATGTTGACCCTGGTACAATGAATCCATATCAACACGGAGAGGTTTTTGTTTTAGATGATGGGTCTGAAACAGATTTAGATCTCGGGCATTATGAAAGATTTATTGATGTTAACATGACCAAGAACAATAATGCTACATCAGGTCAGATCTATAGTACAGTTTTAGAGAAAGAAAGAAAAGGTGAGTATCTTGGTGACACTGTACAAGTTATTCCTCATGTTACAGATGAAATTAAAAACCGCATAAGAAAATTAAATAATGATGGAAATTACGAGGTTGTAATATGCGAGGTTGGCGGTACAGTTGGAGATATTGAGAGTCTACCTTTTATGGAAGCCATAAGGCAACTATCACTCGAAGTAGGTTATCATAATCATATGCTTGTCCATGTCACTCTACTCCCTTTCATCAAAGCAAGTGGTGAACTAAAGTCTAAACCAACGCAGCATTCAGTAATGAAATTAAGAGAAATTGGGCTATCTCCGGACATGATTTTATGTCGGTCTGAACATGCAATTGAACAATCAGTAAGAGATAAGATTGCATTGTTCTGCAACGTAAGATCAGATCACGTTATTGAAGGGCGAGATGTGCCTAGTATTTATGAAGTTCCGCTAGTTATGCATGAACAAAATGCGGGGCATTTAATTAAAGAAAGATTGAAGATTAAGAAGACACCTAAATTAAAAAAATTGCGAAGCTTCATTGAAAATTATAAAAACCCTAAAAATCAAGTTACAATTGCAATGTGTGGTAAGTATACTGAATTAATTGATTCATATAAAAGTGTTATGGAATCCTTTGTTCATGCAGGTGTGGAAAATAATGCAAGAGTGAATATTAAGTGGGTGAAAACTGAAAAAATTAAAAGGAATGTTTCAGCAGAAAAAGAATTTGAGGGTGTTGATGGTATACTCTTATTGCCTGGATTTGGATCTAGAGGCGTAGAAGGGAAAGTAAGATCTTCAAAATATGCAAGAGACACCAATACGCCATTTTTAGGTATTTGCTTGGGACTTCAGTGTGCGGTAATTGATTATGCGCGGAATGTTTGTGGATTAACAGATGCAAATTCAACAGAGTTTAATAAAAAAACAAAACATGCTGTTATTGATCTTATGGAATCACAAAAAGCAATTAAAATTAAAGGCGGGACAATGAGGTTAGGTGCTTATGATTGCGATATTTTACCAGGAACAAAAATATTTAAAGCCTATAGAAAAGATAAAATTTCTGAAAGACACAGACACCGTTTTGAGGTAAATAACAAATATAAAAAAATACTAGAAAAAAATGGTCTCACTTTCTCAGGAGTTAATTCTGATTTAGGGGTTGTAGAAGCTATAGAAATATCAGACCATCCGTGGTACGTGGCTAGTCAATTTCATCCGGAATTGAAAAGCCGTGTTAACAAAGCTCATCCTTTATTTAGAGATTTTATCAAAGCAACAATAAAGAATAAATCATGAAAAAGATAACGATAAAGAATGTTCATTTTGGAAGTGAGGAGTTGTCTCTTATTGCGGGACCGTGTGTTATTGAAAGTCGTTCCCATGCTATTAAAATGGCAAAAAGTATTAAAGATATTTCTGAGAAAGTAGGTATCTCAGCAGTTTATAAAAGTTCATTCGACAAAGCTAATAGAACGTCGATTGCTTCATATCGAGGACCAGGTATAGAAGAAGGCCTTGATATATTAGCAGAAGTAAAGGCAAAAGTAAAACTTCCGATTCTAACGGATATACATGTTCCCTCACATGTAAAACTGGTTTCTGAAGTTGCTGATATATTACAAATACCGGCTTTTTTATGCAGGCAAACAGATTTATTAGTTGCGGCTGCAGAAACAGGAAAAATTGTTAATGTAAAAAAAGGACAATTTTTAGCACCTTGGGATATGGAGAATGTTGTAAAAAAATTAGAAGAAGCAGGATGTAAAAAGATACTTTTAACTGATAGAGGGACTCAATTTGGTTACAATAATTTAGTAGCTGATATGAGGTCAATCCCCATAATGAAAAAATTTGATAAACCAATCATTTTTGATGCTACTCATAGTGCACAACTCCCCGGCGGTAATGGTGAAACAACTGCTGGGATGAGAGATATGATTCCTACGTTAGCAAAAGCGGCTGTTGCATCAGGTTGCAATGGTGTTTTTATGGAAGTTCATGATAATGTCGAAAAAGCAAAATCAGATGCAACTACTCAATGGCCTTTAGAAAAATTAGAGAGTTTATTGAGACAACTAAAAGCAATTAATAAGGCTTTAATATGAAAAAAATAATAATGGATATTAAAATGGTGATATCTGATGTTGATGGAGTTTGGACAGATGGCTCTTTTTATAAAGGAACAGATGGATTTGAATTTAAAAAATTCTCGGTATTTGATGGAGTTGGGATGGCTATGGCAAGAGCCGCAGACTTAAAAGTAGCTTTAATTTCTGGAAGGTATTCTGATGCGACTAAATTTCGTGCAGAAGAGTTAAAGATTGAGGACGTCTATAACGGGCAATTAAATAAAATCCCAGCCTATGAAGAATTAAAAAAAAAGTATCAATTGTCTGATTCAGAGATAGCTTATTTAGGTGATGATCTAATTGATATTCCTGTTATGAATTTAGTTGGATGTCCAATTGCTGTTTCAAATGCAATACAGAAAGTTAAAGAGATCGCAATCTATACTACAAAGATTGCGGGAGGAGAAGGAGCTTTTAGAGATGCCATTGATTGGATTATTTCTGAAAAAGGTATAAAAGAGATTGTCCTTAAAAAAATGCAAGATAGAATACTCTCTCTAAAAAATGATTAAGTATATACTTGGTTTTTCTTTAATACTATTTTCTTGTGGAGCGAATGAAGAAGAGTTGTTAGAGTCTCGGTTAAGTTTACCAGACCAAGAAAGTTGGGGTGTCAAAATATTATTAACTAAAGAAGGTGACCTCAGAGCTCAAATCGTATCAGGGCACTTAGAAAAGTATAATGAAAAAGAGTTTATTCTGCTAGAGAATGATGTAAAAGTGGACTTTTTTGATAATAACGAAAATCACTCATCTGTTATTACTTCGGATAAAGCCGAAGTAGACCAAGTCTCAAATGATATGAAAGCAATAGGAAATGTAGTTGCTATTGCCGACAGTGGCATAACTTTGTATTCAAAAACACTAACTTATAATTCTAAAAAAGAAAAACTATACACTAAAGAAAGTATCATGATAACGACTTATGATTCAGACACGCTTTATGGAGTAGGTTTCGAATCGGATTCAGACCTAAAGAACTGGCATATTTTAGATCCCTCAGGAGTAACAAATCGGGGTGTTAAATGAGATTAAGGCATGATGAGTTAAGTGCTAAAAATTTATCGAAAAAATATGGAAATAAAACGGTTGTTAATGGAATTGATATATCCGTAAAACGTGGTGAGATTGTTGGGCTTTTAGGTCCGAATGGCGCGGGGAAAACAACTTCATTTTATATGATTACAGGTATGGTAAAACCAACAAGCGGTAATGTGTTCTTAGATGACTATAAAGTAACAAATGATGCTATGTATAAAAGAGCTAAAAGAGGGGTTGGCTATCTAGCACAAGAGCCTTCAATTTTTGGGAAGTTATCCGTTGAAGACAATTTAAAATTAGTTTTAGAAATGCGGAATGACTTAAATAGGACTGAGCAAAGAGAAAAAATGGAAACATTATTACATGATTTATCTGTTTCGCACCTAATGAAGAGTAAAGGGCACACACTTTCTGGAGGAGAACGTAGAAGGGTTGAAATTGCAAGATGTTTGTGTATGGATCCAGATTTTATATTATTAGATGAACCTTTCGCTGGAGTTGATCCTATCGCCGTTGAAGAGATTCAAGGCATTGTTTTTTCTTTAAAAGAAAAAGATATAGGAGTTTTAATAACAGATCATAATGTTAGAGAAACACTGTCCATTACTGATAGGTCTTACTTGTTATTCGGTGGGAAAATTCTTAAATCAGGCACATCTGCAGTTTTAGCGAATGATGATGAAGCAAAAAGGTTATACCTTGGAGAAAAGTTTAGGCTAGACTAATGGCGACTAGTTTAAAACAACTACAAACTCAAAAGCAAAAACTAGCCCCAAAGCAAGTTTTACAAGCAAAGCTTTTACAGTTAAGCACGATTAATTTAGAACAAGCAGTTTTAAAAGAACTTGAACAAAATCCTCTATTAGAACAAATAGAAGCTGATGAAAACCCTGAACTTGAAGAGATTGGGGAAGAGTTAGATGATCGTGAAATAGATGCTTCTCTTGAAGATATGTATAGCGATGAATCTTTATATTACTTATCAGAAGAAAAAAAAGAGATCCCACTTCCTGAAAAGCATACTTTAATAGAAAATTTAATAAATCAATTATCTGATATCCAGTTAGATGATCTCCAGTTTGAAATAGGAGAAGAAATTTTATGGAATACTAATGAAAGAGGCTACTTAGATACAGATTTAGTATTAATTGCAGATAGATATGATTTACTTGAAGAAGAAGTTGAACCTATTTTAAAAAAGATCCAAAGACTAAGTCCAAAAGGTATAGCTTCTAGAGATGTACAGGAATGTTTATCTATACAGCTTGAGGAAGATAAAAGTTCATTGGCATATCAAATCGTGAGTGATTGCTTTGATGACTTCATGCATAAGCGATACTCAAAAATATTAGATAAGCTAGTTTGCGATGAGAAAAGTCTCCAAAGCGCAATCCAGCAGATATCGAATCTAAATCCTAGGCCGGGTGAAGGTTTTAGAGATAAGTTTCAAGTAGTTATTCCCGATATAATTATCACCGAAGATGGTGACGAATGGTTGATTACTACAAATGATGGAGGTGTTCCAGAGTTAAGAATATCAAAAGTTTATGAAGAACAATTAAAAATCGGAAAATTTGAAAAGGATGCTCAAAAATTCATCAAAGAAAAAGTAGATGCTGCTAATTGGTTTATTGAAGCAATTAATGAAAGAAGAGTTACAATGGTAAATGTAACAAAAACTATTATTGATTTGCAGCCAGAGTGGTTTGCTGGAGATATGAATTTTTTAAGACCTCTCAAATTGCAAGATATTGCTGATAGGATAAATATGGATATTTCAACTATCAGTAGGTCTACTCGTGGTAAGTATGTTGAGACACCATATGGTGTATTTGAGCTAAAGCATTATTTTACTGATTCAATTGAATTAAAAAACGGAAAAATCTTAGGAACTTTTGTTATAAAAAAATCATTAGAGAAGATAATAGAACATGAAGACAAGAAGAACCCATTGAGTGATGATCTACTCGTAAAAAAACTCGAGAATGTTGGATATACATTAGCTAGAAGAACTATAGCAAAGTACAGGGATCAAATGGGATTTCCTGTTGCAAGATTAAGAAAAGAAATATAAAGGAGCATTTATGGCCGTAAGAAAAATCATAATAGGAGATCAAGAAGTGGAAATTCCTGATTTCAATTTTAAAATAGTACCAGTTCTATTTGTTATTCTAGTTCTTTGGCTCTTTACGGGTATCTACAGTGTTGGCCCAGATGAGGTAGGAGTGGTAAGAACATTTGGTAAATTTTCGAGAGTTGCACAGTCTGGGTTAAATTGGCATTTCCCATTACCTATTGAAACTGTAAACACTCCAAAAGTAACTCAAGTAAAAAGAATAGAAATGGGCTTTAGAACACTTAAAAATGGACAATATAGACGAGTTGAAAAAGAAAGTCTTATGCTCACTGGTGATGAAAATATTGTTGATGCGCAAATGATAGTTCAATACAAAATAAAAGACCCTGTTGCATACTTGTTTAATATAGTAGGTCCTGAGTTAACAGTCCGTGAGGCTGCAGAAGCAAGTCTAAGAACGGTTGTTGGTCGTAATAAGATAGATGAAACTCTCACTACAGGTAAGTTCACAATTCAAGAAGAGACAAAAGAACAGTTGTCCGCAATCTTAGATAAATATGAATCTGGGATTCATGTTGTCGCTGTGCAGCTTCAAGATGTCTCTCCTCCTAAAGAAGTTATGGGCGCGTTTAAGGATGTTGCCTCAGCAAAAGAGGATAAAAACAGAATGGTGAATCAGGCTGAAGGCTATAGGAATGATGTTATCCCAAAGGCAAGGGGTGAGGCTGAGTCAATGATTAGAGATGCTGAGGGTTTTAAGCAATCTAGAATTAAACGCTCAGAAGGAGATGCAGCCAAGTTTACAACTGTTTTAAAGGAATATCGTAAAGCTAAGAGTATTACTGAAAAGCGTTTATATCTTGAGACGATGCAAAAAGTTCTGCCTGGAGTAGAAAAATTTATCGTACCAGATAAAGAAAGTGGAGGTTTATTAAATCTATTAAACTTAAATCCAAGCGCCGGAAAAGGAGTCTCAAAATGATTAAAAATATAACAGCATTTATTCTTGGACTTTTAATACTTTTTGCTTTTTCTACTATTATAATAGTAGATGAAACTGAACAAATTGTAATTTTACAATTTGGTAAACCAATTAGAACAATTACAGAGCCTGGTCTAAATTGGAAGTTCCCAGCACCTTTTCAGACTTCAGATACTTTTGAAAAAAGGTTGTTAGAATATGACGTACCACCTGAAGAAATATTAAGTAGAGATAAAAAGTCTTTAATAATTGATAATTATGTTAGATGGAAAATCACAGATCCACTTTTATTTCTTAAGACCGTTAAAGCAGTACCAACAGCAAAAACAAGGTTAGATGATATAGTATATTCTGAACTCAGACAAGAGCTTGGGAATCATGATATGGTTGAGATTATAACAGAAAATCGAGAATTAATCATGAATAAAGTAACCATCGCAAGTAATGAAGAAACAAGCAAATTTGGAATTGATGTTATAGATGTTCGAATTCGTCGTGTTGATTTACCCCAAGAGAATGAATCTTCTATTTATGCTAGGATGGAAGCTGAGAGAAAAAGACAAGCTAATAAATTTAGGTCTGAAGGGGAGGAGGAAGCTCAAAAAATTAGAGCTGCAACGGATAGAGATAAAACAGTTATTTTAGCTGAAGCGTACAAGCAAGCTCAAAAAATCCGTGGTGAAGGGGAAGCCGTAGCATTAGATATTTATGCAACTGCTTTTTCTAAAGACCCTTCTTTTTATGAATTTCAGAAGACTTTAGAAACTTATGAAAAAATCATAGATCAAAAAACAACTCTAGTCTTGCCTGCAGATTCAAAACTTTTTAAAACTTTAGCACAATAGGGTGAATAAAATAAATATTAGATCAACTACCATTATAGGTGTTCGACATAATCGGAAAGTTGCTCTGGCTGGAGATGGTCAGGTTACATTTGGAGATATGGCATTTAAGCAAAAAGCGGTTAAAGTAAGAGAGTTTGTAACCTTAAAAAATACAGTATTAGGTGGTTTTGCTGGTGCAGCAGCAGATGCACTTACGCTTTTTGAAAAGTTTGAACAGAAACTAGAACAATATGAAGGAGATCTTAAAAGATCTATAATTGAACTCGCAAAAGATTGGAGAACAGATAGAGTCCTTCGCCATTTGGATGCAATGTTAATTGTGAT
>JAOHKG010000033.1 GCA_028101095.1 Fidelibacterota bacterium
ACAGTACCTAATCATTTGTAGTATAAATAGAGTCTAATATTTTAATTTCTCCAAATCTTTTGATTTTTCGAATACCATTATCATTTAAAACCCATAATGCGCTAACACCATCTACTTTCTTTAAATATTCAACTCCTTTTCTATATTCCATTGTCATTAAAGCGGTTGCCCAGGCATCAGCAACCATACAAGATTGTGCAAAAGTAGTAACTGATAAAACATTTGAATTTATAGGATAACCAATTTGTGGGTTAATCGTATGTCCTAAAATTTCCCCATTATATTCAATGTAATTTCTATAATTTCCTGAGGTGGCCATTGAGTTTCCATCCAATTCAATTACGGCAGCAAATGGTGTTTTTGATTGTTTAGTTAATGTTGGAGCTTCAACACCAATTGTCCAGGTGTTTCCTCTTGAACTGATTCCTTGAGCTCTTACCTCTCCTCCAATTTCAACAAATATATTATCAAGTCCTTGATTCTTAATAAATTGAAAAACTTTATCAACGCCGTAACCTTTAGCAATAGCATTAAAATCAATTTTCAATAAAGAATTTAATTTATAAACCTTCTGTTCTAATTTTAGAAGCTTATAACCTGTATGATTTAAAATTGTTTTTATTTTCTCTAATTGGGTTGGTTTACCTCCAGGAAATGGTCCAAAACCCCAAAAAGACATTAAATCAAAAATTGTTACATCAAAGTAACCATCAGTTTGTGATGAAATTTTTTGAGAACACTTTAAAACATTCATAAAATCATTTGAAACAGAAAATCCACTCAAACTAGAGGAATTATTGAATCTACTAACTTCGCTTCTGGAATCCCAAGTACTTAGCGTCTTATTCAAGTCAATCAATAATGAATCAATAGAAGTTTTTAGCTTTGTTGAAGCAATATCACTTATTTCAGGATTTATTTTTATTGTATAAGTAGTACCCATAGTATTCCCAGTTATCTCTGAAATAGAACCTGGAGAAGAGCAACTAAAGAATAAAAAAAAGAAGCCCAAAAAAATATGGGCTTCTTTGAATATTATTTTTTTTTTGGAATTAGCCAAAACTATCATAGGCTATCATTTCCTTTTCAACGCCTAAATTATCAAGCATATTATCACAGGCGTTAATCATCGGTGGTGGTCCACACATGTAGTATTCAATTTCTGTTGGATCCTCATGCTTTGATAAATATTCATCATGTAAAACTTGATGAATGAAACCAGTTGATCCAGTCCAATTATCTTCTTTCATAGGCTCAGAAAGAGCGACATTGTAAGTAAAATTCGGAAATTCAGCATCTATTTTTTTGAACTGATCGTCATAGAACATTTCTCGAACAGATCTTGCTCCATACCAAAAAGATACTTTCCTACCCGATTTTAAGGTATTGAAAAGATGAAATAAATGGGATCGCATCGGAGCCATGCCCGCTCCACCACCAATATAAACCATTTCTCTTTCTGTATCTTTTATAAAAAACTCCCCATAAGGTCCTGAAACTGTAACCTTATCTCCAGGTTTTAAATTAAATATATAGGATGAAGCTAGACCAGGTGGTGCTTCATTCCAGAGTGGAGGCGGAGGAGTTGCTATACGAACATTTAACATTACCCTATTACCTTCTGCAGGATGATTAGCCATTGAGTAAGCTCTAAAAACGGGCTCGTCATTATGTGCTACTAAATCCCATATTTTGAATTTATCCCAGTCAGGGTGGTATTCATCTTCCACATTAAAATCACTAAATTGTAAATCATGGTATTCAGGTATATCAATTTGGATATAACCACCAGCCTCAAAATTTAAATTTTCGCCTTCAGGTAGGTTAAGCACTAATTCTTTAATAAATGTAGCAACGTTTTCATTAGACTCGACAGAACATTCCCATTTTTGAATACTAAAGATCTCTTCCGGTACTTGAATTTTCATATCTTCTTTAACTTTAACTTGGCATGCTAAACGCCAGTTATCCTTAGCTTCGCTTCTTGTGATGTGGCCGGTCTCAGTTGAAAGAATTTCGCCTCCACCTTCAAATACTTGACATTTACACATAGCGCAAGTCCCGCCACCACCACACGCTGAAGGAAGAAATATAGTTTGGTTAGAAAGAACATTTAAAAGTGTTGATCCAGGACGTGTTTTCACTTCGTTTCCTGTATCGTCATTAATCAAAATTGAGACATTTCCCTGAGGTAATAGTTTTCCTTCAGCAAAGTTAATAACTAACACAAGAGAAATTATTACCGCAGAAACTACTGTAACACCAAGTATAATCTGTTCCATTATAAATCTATCCCACTGAAAGCCATAAAGGCCATTGAAAGTAAACCAGTTAAGAGCATTGTAATTCCAACACCTCTTAACTCCTTTGGTACATTTGAATATCTTAATCTATGTCTTATTGCAGCCATTGCGGCAATAGCTAATAAAAAACCAACTCCAGAACCAAAACCATAAACAATAGTTTCAGAGAAATTATATTTTCTTTCTACCATGAACATCGAACCACCTAAAATTGAACAATTAACAGCAATTAAAGGAAGGAAGATACCCAGGTTATTGTACAGAGCTGGAGAAAATTTATCTAGTGCCATTTCGACTAATTGAACTGCAGTAGCGATAACAGCTATGAATATTATGTAATTAAGAAAACTTAAATCTGCATCTGGAAAACCAGCCCAAGCTAAGGCTCCATCCATTAGTAAATACTCATGGACTATCCAATTGAGTGGTGCAGTAACAGTCAAAACAAAAACAACAGCAAAGCCTAAACCAATTGAAGTATCAATCTTCTTTGATATCGCTAAAAATGAGCACATGCCTAGGAAGTATGCTAATATCATGTTATCAATGAACACAGATTTTGTAAAAAGGCTGACGTAATGTTCCATATTCATCTATTCAGCCTCTATGCCAGCAAAAATACGATGCAGCCAAACTATTAGTCCCAATATTACAAAAGCACCCGGAGCCAGAACCATTAAACCCATATTCTCATATCCGTAAGAATATAAAGTTTCCGGCACAATTTGCACTCCATATACTGATCCGTTTCCTAGAAATTCTCTAAAAACTGCGACTGATATGAGGATTCCACCATATCCTAATCCATTTCCGACTCCATCAAGAAATGAGTCTTTGGGATTGTTTTGCATTGCAAATGCCTCGGCTCTTCCCATCACAATACAATTTGTAATTATCAAAGCTATAAAAACAGATAATTGCCTGCTCATGTCATACATGTATGCCTTTAAAATTTGATCAATCACAATCACAAGAGTTGCAATAACTGATAGTTGTATTATTATCCGTACTTTCCCTGGAATTTTGTTTCTAAGTAATGAAATTGTTGTATTTGAGGCTGCTAAAACTGCTATAACCGCTAATGTCATAACTACAGCGGTTTGTACTTGTACAGTAACAGCTAATGCGGAGCAAATACCCAATACTTGGAGACTGATAGGATTACTCGCCATTAATGGATCTTTAAATGCTTCTTTAGATTTTTTACTTAACAGCGCCATTAGCCAATCGCCTCTTTATTTAAATTAAAGTAGGCCTGATACTTTGCTAGGTCCTCTTTTAGAAAAACCTCGAGCCCCTTACTAGTGATAGTTGCACCTGAAATTCCATCAACTTGACGATATGCTTCTTTTGAAGATTTATCAACGCTCCCTTTTACAACTTGAATACCAACAAGGGTATTATTACCATCAATAAACTTTTTACCTTTAAAATTATCTTGAAACCATTTTTTTTCGACCTCTCCACCTAAACCGGGAGTTTCTCCATGCTTATAAAAGGTGATTCCTTTTGCAGTTTCGCAGTCAGGTTCAATTGCAAAATAGCCATATAGAGTTGACCATAATCCTTTTCCTGAAATCGGAATTACATAGCCATTAATATTATCATTAGTCTTGTGAATATAAATAGGGAAGAAGTTCATATCTTTATCTGCATCAATATTTTTTGGGTCTTTATCAGTTTCATAACCATCTTTATCTAGAACTATTCCAACAATATTTTCTTTATAAACTTTTTGAACTTCATCAATAGACCATTTCCCAGAATTCTTGGGCTCAATGCCTAGTGCTCCTAAAATATTTTTTTTCATGTCTATCTCAATGTTGATATCCTGTCTTGGTTTGAGACTTGTAGCCGCAACGGATAAAAGAAAACCAAAAAAAATAGTTATCAAAGATGTAAAAATTAAAGTATATGAGTTACTGCGCATATCTTGTCATTCTCTTCTTAATATTACTTTTAACTACAAAATAGTCAATCAAAGGTGCAAAAGCGTTCATTAATAAAATTGCTAGCATAATTCCTTCAGGATAAGCTGGATTAATACTACGAATTATCACCGTTAACATTCCAATGAAAAAACCATAATACCACTTACCTAGTTCAGTATGAGAACTTGTTACTGGTTCAGTAGCCATAAAAACTGTTCCAAAAAGAAAACTACCCATTACAAGATGATAATGAGGTGGAATTGTCAACATTGCATTTGAAGAGTATGGTGATAATAGATTAGTTAAAAGGGCAGTAAAAACTAATCCAATAACTGAACCAATCATTATTCGCCAAGAAGTAATTCCTGTAAATATTAAAAATAGGGCTGAAAATATAATAATTATTTTATTTGTCTCGCCTATTGAGCCAGGAACCCAGCCCATAAACATATTAAACCATGAAAAATCAAAAACTGTGTTTATAGATGCATTATTTAAAAGTGTGACAGCATTTGCATCTAACTGTCCGGCAGGAATACTCAACGCAGTTGCGCCAGAATATCCATCCGGAGCAATTGCCCATACTTTATCTCCGGAAATTTGTGCAGGATAGGTAAAATAAAGGAATGCTCTTGTTGTAAGCGCTGGATTAAAGATATTCATCCCAACACCTCCAAAAATTTCTTTTCCTATAACGATTCCAAAACTAGTTCCTACTGCAACTTGCCAGAGAGGAATTGTGGCAGGAAGTGTCAATGGTATTAGGGCACAGGTCACTAAAAAACCTTCAGAGATGGAGTGTTTTCTGATAACGGCAAACAATACTTCCCAAAATGCACCAGTCGCAAATGTAACAGCAAGAATTGGACCAATTTTAAGCAATCCAGAAATAAGGTTTGTTTTCCAATCTGATGATAATCCAAAAGTCAAAGACTCCTGATAGCCAATATTTAAAGCTCCAAAGATATAACAAGGGACTAAAGAAACGACCACAAGTATCATAACTCTTTTTATGTCAATATTATCTCTAATATGAGGTCCGCTTTCTGTCTTTTCATCCGTACTAAAAAGGATAGTATCTGTTGCCTCATAAAGAGGATGAAGGATTTCTAATTTTCCGTTTTTTTCAAACAGAGGCGCTACTTTATCTAAAATATCTCTCAGCCACTGCATATTCTTATGCCTCCGCCTCAATGAGATTTAACCCATCTCTAATTACTCTACCAACATCTATCTTACTGGGACAAGAAAAAGAACAAAGAGCAAAATCTTCATCATCACATTCCCAAATACCCAACTTTTCCATTTCTTCAATATCTTCAGCTAAAATTGCTCTATATAGTTCATTTGGAAATATATCCATCGGCAAAACTTTTTCCCATGCACTTATGGGAACCATTGGTCTTAACTCTCCATTTTGAGCTGTTGTAAAATTAAATAATTTATCTGTTAAACGAAGAAAAGCTCTAGTCAAACTATATTTGGTTGAACTATTCCCAATAGATAACATCCCTAAAAAAGGCCTCTTTACTGTATCATTTAAAATTGATAGTGTAGAATCATAAAAACCAAGAAAATCATTTTGGGAGATAGTTTGACCCGTTAAGACATCACCTGAGACGAGCCTTATCTTTTGTTTATTTAAGTTTTGGTTTATAATAAGGTCTTCGACGTGAACACATGCATTCACTTTGGCAATAAAAGGAGCTCGTGCGCCAGAACCACCAATAGTAACAGTCATAGAAGGATCGTACGATCCAGTTTCAAAGAGTCTGCCTATTGTTAATAAATGCTGAGCATCAATAGTCCAGACGATATCATTTGGTTTGATAGGTTTTGTGTGGTGAATTTGAATACCGACGTTACCAGCAGGATGCTGACCAAAAATAATTTGGTTTTCAACATTTTTAAAATTGTGATTCTGACTTGAAGTAAAATATGTCTTTCCAGTTGTTAGTTTTGATATTGCTGTTAAACCGGTTTGAAGTGCAGCTTTATTTTCATTAATTATCTTACTCAGATCAACGGCAATTGGGCCTGTATTCAGACCTGAAATAAATATATCCCTAGGTTTTTTATCTGGGTCAGCGACCCTATTAAACGGTCTTTCTCTAATTAAATGAAATAGATTTGCATCTAGAAGAAAGTTGATAATATCATTTCTGGATGCATCTTGTAGATTTTCAATATTCTTTAAATCGTTTATAATTTTATCTTTACCATTAACTTTAATTTCAATTTTTTCAATAACTCTTCTCGCTCCGTACGAAATTTTTGAAATGACTCCACTTGCCGGAGAAGCCCATTTAACTTTAGGCTTAGTTTTATCATAAAATAATGGAGAGCCAATACTTACAATATCACCTTCTGAAACCATTAATTTAGGTTTCACATTTCTAAATGAATTAGGCGAAACCCCAACTTTCTTAGAGGTTATTAATGATTGAGAATCTGTTGATGGAACACCAGAAATTCTGATGTTATGACCTTTTTTAAGAACGATTTCTTTCAATTTTTTTTTAATCTTATATAGTTTGAATAAAAAATACTAGTGAGTTCTGAACCCAGGTAGCAAGAGGAGACCAATATATACCCAAAAAAAGTGTTGGAAGTCCAGTTAACAATAGAACAGCACCTAGAACAGTACCGGGGGTTTTTAGTACTTCATTTTGTTTTCCTGAAAAATACATTACTTTAACAACTCTTAAATAATAGTAAAGTGATATAACGCTATTAAGACCACCAATAAATACTAAATAATAAAATGGTTCACCTCCTTTTATAAGAGAAGCAAATATATAAAATTTCCCAACGAACCCTGCAGTTGGAGGAAGCCCGGTTAAAGAGACCATAAAAAGAGTCATTAAAGCACCAACAAATGGCATCTCCCAACCTAATCCTTTAAAATCATCAAAAGATTCTCCTCCTGTTTTGTTTTTAACCAAAACAACAATCGTAAACGCTCCAAGATTCATGAATAAATACATGATTAAATAAATCATAATTGCATATATACTATCGCCCGACATAACTGGCATAGCAAGCAACATGTACCCAGCATGGGCTACACTTGAGTAAGCTAACATTCGCTTGATGCTATTTTGTTGAATAGCTACAAGATTTCCTAGAGTCATAGTGATAATGGCCATAATACTCAATATTTGAGCCCAAGGTATTTCTGTTATTGAACTGTTATCAAGACCTTGCATCGCAACACCATCTGCTAAGACTTGATTAAAGAACCTAATCATCATAGCAAATGCTCCAGCTTTAGGAGCAACTGATAAAAAGGCTGTAATAGTTGTTGGAGAACCTTCATAAACATCTGGTGTCCAAAAATGAAATGGAACCGCAGAAATCTTGTAACCAAAACCTGCTAACATCATAATTATAGCTATAATTAGAGCGGAGCTTGATTCGGTAGAAAGTGCTGATAGTGATTGTTGAACTTCAAAATAATTAGTACTCCCAGTTAAACCAAAAATATAACTCAAGCCAAAAAGCATTAGTCCTGATGAAAACCCCCCATATACAACGTATTTGAGGGCAGCTTCATTAGAATGTGTATTTTGCTTAAGATAACCAGCCAAAACAAAAGAAATGATTGATACTATTTCGATTGACAAGTATAACATAATCAAATCGATCGCGGAGACCATCAAAAAAAGACCAAATGTAACTATTCCAAGAAGAGTGAAATATTCCCCTTTTCTGTATATTTTAAGTTCTTCATTTTTGAGACTAATTATAGAGACAATTACCGTAGATAAAATAATTGTGATTTTAAAAAACTGGGAAAAAGGATCTTTTGCGACAGAATTTGTGAATAAAGAGGTTATTTTTTCATCTTGTAGAAAAACAGAAAAAGCTATTAAGACTAAACCGACAATCAATACAATACCAACCCTATCAGATTTTGATTTATCTAAAAATAAATCATAGATAATGCTAACTAAAATTAGAATTGTGAGTAAAATTTCAGGATAGTAATACTGTAAACTTTGTAGATTATTCATAAATAGATATCTCTACATACTCGCTAAGGTTGATAATGAAACGACATGTTCGATTATCACATTCATCGTACTTGAAATCATATCTAAATATGGTGCTGGATATATCCCAAAAAACAATGTGATAATCAACAAAGGAATAACTGTAAATAATTCTCTTTTGTTAATTTCAGGTATATCGGTATACTTTTCATTAAGTTTCCCGAAAAAGACCCTTTGAAAAGCCCATAGGAAATAAGCTGCGTTGAGAAGGATGCCGATTGTTGATGCAATAACAATGCCTTTAAAAACTGGAAAAGCACCAATAAAACACATAGCCTCACTGACAAACCCTGATAAACCTGGTAAGCCGAGTCCTGCAAAAAAAGCTATAGCGGTAATTGCCGTATAAACGGGCATTTGACTTGCAAGCCCTCCAAAACCTTCTATTTCTCTGTGGTGAGCTCTATCATAAATAACGCCAACAAGGATGAATAACATTGCAGATATTGTACCATGATTGAACATTTGAAAAACAGCACCGCCAAGTCCCGCTTGGGCCGCTTTTAAATTTAAACCGTTAGACTCTCCAGCTGCTATAACAGCAGCCATCCCTATTAATGAATAACCCATATGATTGACACTAGAATATGCAACCAGTTTTTTTAAATCAGTTTGGGCTAAAGCACAGAGCCCTCCCCAAATTACGTTTATAAGCCCTAAAAATGCTAATGCTCCAGAAAACCAATAAACACCATCAGGCATGAGCCCATAATTAACTCTGAGAATCCCATAGACGCCTAACTTCAATAAAATTCCAGCAAGTAAAACAGATATTGCCGTTGGTGCTTCGACATGAGCGAGGGGTAGCCAGGTATGAAATGGAAAGACCGGAACCTTTATAGCAAAACCAATAAAGAGAAGAACCCAAATTATTTTAAGTGCACTTACACCCCACCATAAGACACCATTTAATGCCGTCGGAGCAATTTGCTGTAATTCTAAAATATCAAATGTTTGTCCGCATGTAAAATAAAGCCCTAAAACACCAATAAGCATTAATACCGAACCAAATAAAGTATAAAGAAAGAATTTTATGGCGGCATATTCTCTTTGGGGCCCACCCCACATCCCAATTAAAAAATACATTGGTAGTAACATCACTTCCCAGAAAACATAAAATAAGAAGAAATCAAGGCTCAAGAAGACACCCATAACTCCTACATTAAGTAATAAAAACAGAGCATAATAACCTTTAACTGCTTTTTCTATCGTCCAACTAACAAAAACCCCAATGAAAAAGAGAAGACCCGTTAAAATAACCATTGGTAGGCTTAATCCATCGACTCCTAGTATGTAAGAAATATTGAGAGAAGGTATCCAATCTAACCTTTCTACAAATTGCATGGATCCAATATTTTTATCAAAGCCACCCCACAATACAAGAGTTAATATAAATTGAAATCCGGTTGTTATGGCAGATACAATTCTAATTAGATCATTCTTTCCACGCGGAATGAATGCAATAACACCTATACCAATAATAGGTAACCAAATAATTAAACTGAGAATATTTTCCATCCTCTCCCCTATTCAGACTTTTAAAGTTAAAATGATTGAAGGATCATCAATATGATCACTCCTGCCGTAACATACAAAATATAGTTTTGTAGTCGACCTGTTTGTATAGTTTTAATGATCTTCCCAAATAAATTGACAATTTTACCGTTTCCATCTACAAAGACTTGATCAATTCCGTGGTAATCTAACTTTCCCGTGATCTTACTCGCTATATTTGTTAAATGACCAAAACTATTTATAAAGTATTTATCATATAGGTCCCAATCTACCCAAGCAACTTTTCTAGCAAGACGAAGCGTAGGTTGATATAGGAATCTATTGTAATTTTGGTCAAAGTAGTATTTGTTCAGACTCCAATAGTACAGAAACCCCGCTTTCTTAGCCCAATTTTTAGGTACAAAAACCTTTTTAATGTACATCAAATAAGCTAGTGCAATACCGGAAAAAGCAACTGCTATTGAAATATACATCGCTAAATAATGCGCATGGTGTGCACCATCTTCAATTTCTTTTGCCGTTAAATTTCCAGGGACTACCGCATTTCTTGGAACTACTAAATCTGTGAACCAACCATGCGTCGACATCGGATTAAAATATGGAAGTGTATACCAAATAAATAAACTCAAGCCACCAAGGAGTACTAACGGACCTGTCATTTCTTTAGGCGATTCATGAATATCATTAATTATTTCTGGCTTTTTAGCTTCACCATAAAAGGTTAAGAAAATCATTCTAAACATATAAAAAGCTGTAATAGCTGCAGCAGAAAATCCAAAAATAGGTAAAAGAATATGTTGAGGATTATGTTGTGCAAAAGATAAAGTACCTGCTAAAATAGCATCCTTAGATAAAAACCCTGAAAACAGTGGAACACCTGCAATAGCGAATGTACTAAGCAACATGGAAAAATGAGTGATAGGCATTTTCTTTCTAAATCCGCCCATATTGCGCATATCTTGAGGGTCTGTTTCATGATCATGTTTCTCATGCAACGCGTGGTGCATAGAATGAATGACTGAACCAGATCCGTAAAATAAATTCGCTTTAAACATCGCGTGAGTTAATAGATGAAAGAAAGCCGCAGTATAGACACCTGTACCCACGGCAAGGATCATATAACCAAGCTGACTAACGGTTGAATAAGCAAGTACTTTTTTTATATCATTTTGTGTTATTGCAATTGTCGCAGCAAAGATTGCAGTAAACCCACCAACGTATGCAACAACTAAAAGAGCATCAGGAGTTAATAGTGGAAAAACTCTTACTGACAAGTAGACTCCAGCAGCTACCATTGTCGCAGCATGCATTAAAGCTGAAACGGGAGTTGGACCTTCCATGGCATCAGGTAGCCAAATATGTAGCGGAAACTGAGAGGATTTACCCATAGCACCTAAAAATAGACCTACCCCAGCAATTGTGAGAGTTGTACCTTTAATCATACCAGTCGAAACGCCTTCAAAAATATCTGAGAAAGCAAAAGATCCAATGGCAGTGTAAATTAGCATTATCCCTATAAAAAAACCTATGTCACCCACTCTATTGGTTAGAAATGCTTTTTTACTTGCATCAGCAGCTGAATCTTTCTCGAACCAATGCCCAATCAACAGATAAGAACTAACCCCTACAAGCTCCCAAAACATGTACATTGACATCAAGTTATTCGCCAATACTATTCCATTCATTGAAAAAGTAAAAAGCCCTAGATAAGCAAAATATCGCGAATAACGAATATCACCCTTAAGGTATTGAGTAGAAAATATGTGAGTGCATGTTGAAATAAGAGAGACGACTAGAAGCATCACTATAGTAATGTTATCAACAAGAAACCCCAACTTAATGTTAAAATCACCCATATCAAGCCAGGTAAAAGAAGATTCGTGATGGAAATCTGGATTATATTCAATCAACATCTTAATAAACATTATTATTGATAATATTAATGTAGAAACAATCGCTGAGATAGAAACCCAATCTCCTTGTCGAGGCAATCTCTTACCAACAAATATCTGAATAATAAATGCTAATAGCGGTAAAAATAAAATTAGAACTGAATATCGGATGAAAAGGTTATCCATTAATTTTTTAATTCCGATGC
>JAOHKG010000034.1 GCA_028101095.1 Fidelibacterota bacterium
TAAGAGTAATTATACATATGATGAACAACAGGCAAAACAAATTATAAATACCCTTTCTTCAGAAATAAATGAATTGAAAATTCGATTTAAATTTAATATGAAAGAAAAAACTAAAGAATTCAAATTTTAAGAGGAGATTTTATGAGTAATTACAAGTGGCATTTCCCTGCAACGGATGGAGGGATTCAACAAGGTTTTGAAAATGAAGGTATGAGTTATTTTAAATCTGATTCCCATTATTACATTGCACGCGAAACGATTCAAAATGCCTTAGATGCAAAAGACGACAAAAAAAAAGGTGAACCTGTAGTTGTAGAATTTAGATTATTTAAGTCCTCTTTAGCTAATGCAATTCCTGAATTATCTCTATATAAGAAGACTCTTAAAGAGAATTTAAAAGCGAATAAAAATAATCCAGTTGCAAAGAAATTTTTTGAAAGAGCAATTCAGATTACTGAACAACAAACTATCAATATATTATCTATTAGTGATTCCGGAACTGTTGGAGTAAATGATATTAATAAGGATGAAGGGCGTTGGCATGGTTTAATTAAAATGGTTGGGAAAGGGTCGCAGGAACAACGAAATATTGGTGGAACATTTGGTATAGGGAAGGCTGCTCCTTTTGTTTGTTCTGAATTAAGAACTGTTTTATATAACACAGTCAATTCCCAAGGTGAATCTGCATATATTTGGAAACCTATCTTTACAACCCATGGTACTCCAAAGAAACAAGGGATAGGCTTTTTTTGTGAATATGGCAAAGAAAATAATGAATCTTACGCCAATGGTATAAGTGTGGAAAAGTATAAGCCAGACTTTTTAACCAGAAAGCACAATGGAACAGATTTATGTATATTAGGGTTCAAAAAACCTCAAAACTTACATAGAGGGCAAGAATGGCATCATTTATTTAAAAAGGCTATTTTAGATAATTATTTTGCAGCTCTTTATGACAACGAATTAAAAGTAATTCTAAAAGATGACAATAATGAATATGAGCTCAATTCTACAAATGTCTTTGAGATGTTAAAAGATGATTACATTTCTCCAATAGATGAACGGAACAATAAATCAAGTTTTCCTTATTTAGATGCTTATATGAATGATAAAAACAATGTATATAATTTTAGTATTAACAAATTGGGTAAGTGCAAATTTTATCTGTTGCAAAATGATGATTATCCTAGAAAAATATCATACATGAGAGGGCCAAAGCAGTTGGTCTTTACAAAATCAAATACTCGGCTAAAAACCGGGTATTCAGCAGTTTTTATCACAGATAGTAAAGCGGGAAATAAATATTTATCTAAATGTGAAGGACCCAGGCACGATGAATGGTTTAAAGGTTGGCATTCTAAAGAAGGTGAAGCTGCAACTGTATTAAAAACTATCTCAATGGAAGTGAATAAAATTCTAAATAATCTTACGAAAGAAACTTTTAGTGAGGAAACCCTTCTTTCTGGTTTAGAACAGTTTACTTACATAGAAGAAGATGAAAATCCCATTGAAACAGATGGTCATTCTTTAGATGGGAATGATGGTGATGATGGATTTACTTTAGATGACAATGTTATTGAAACACATGACATAGATTATGCGAAACCTAATCTTAAACGTCAAAGAAGACGTAAAAAAGTTGAAAAAGATAAAGATGGGTTTGGCCCTGAGGGTGAAGGTGGAGAAAGTGGAACTGGGGGTCGTTCAGATATAGGAGGTGAGGGTGGAACTACATCTGGAGAGAAAGGAGATGGTCCGGAGCAAGGTGGAAAAGGAGACAAAAAATACAAAAAACTTCCCAAAACACGATTTAGCTACAAATGCTTTCAAAAATCAGGAGACAGTGATTATAACTTAGTTATTTCTTCCAAGTTTGAAGAAGATTGTCAAATGAGATTATATGCACAAGGTATTGATTCAGATAAAAATGAAAATATAATAATTAAAAATGTAAAAGATGCTGAAACAGGTGATAAAATAGAATTTAATGGAAATATTGTTGAAAATATAAAAACAGATAGTAATCCTAAAACAATTTTGCTTAAAGTAGAAAATAATAGAAAGTTAGGAGTGGAGGTTGAGCTATATGCAAAGTAATATTGACAAAAGTTTTCCCTATCCAGTTCTTGGAAATTCAAATGATTTTGAATCAAATTTGAGTTTTGTCCTAAGGGCAAGATATGGTTTGAAAAATCGTTCCTATGAATTCTTAACTAGTGTAAGCTTTGATAATTTTAGAGATGATTTTGATAAGTTGATTTCTGATGGGAAAGTACAGATTAGCATTCTGGTATTTAATCCTCAAACATTTTTCAGGAAGTTCTATACTGATTTTCAGAAGGAGATGATGATTGCAATTCCGATGGAAGAAATTAGAGGTAAGACTTTTTTAACAGCTCATTTGACTACTTTAGAGGATTTAACGAGCTTTGACCCTGAGGGGAAAAATAAGTCTTTTTATGGTGAAAGTACTTTTGATGTTGATGCTTCTGGTATTTTAGCAGTTTCTAATACTCTTTCACTTTTTCTCGAACCTAAGTTCAAAAAACAGAACAAGGAAAATGCAAAGCATATCATTGCTTTTCGACCTAGTAAAACTGTTAAAACTACGTTTGAGGTTTCTAATTGGGATAGCGACCAGCTTACTGTAGAGATTCCTGAAAAAATTTATACAAATTGGCAAAATCATGCAAATAATAAAGATTTTTTACATATACAAAAATGCTCTATTTATTTACCGGTTCTAATGGAAGCTATATTAAGAATAGAGCAAGATGATGATGAAGGATATGAAAATAAAAAATGGTATCATGTCATTGAAAACCTTTTAAGAAGCTCTGAAATACATGAATCTGATGATATATCAAAAAAAGCACAGGTAATTATGAATGGTCCTATAAAAAATTATGTCAAAGAATTAGACAAAATTCATAATATCTTAACCGGGGAGGATGAATAGTAATGTATAATTACATAATTAAACAAAACTATTACACTGAATATTTATCAGCTTATCATACTAATGATGTCGATATTCGAAAATACTTTGAAACTGAATTTAAAATTCCCAATAAGAATTTGCTAAAAGCTAATATTTTTAAAGAAAGTGCCCCAAAATTGACAGTTCCAAAAGAAAATTTACTCGTTAGTATTTTGGGAAGGAATGATATCTCACAAAATGATACCGAGAACGCTATTAGTTTATATGAAGCAATGAACATTAATAGGGTCCAAGCATCGGATGAAAGATTATGGGCTTATTTATGTCATGTTCCTTATTTTGAATTTATAAAAAAAAGATACAAGCCAAATAAAGATGGAAAATATCTAAAACTGAATGATTACTTCAAATATGAGGATGCAAGCAAACAAAAAACGATTCGAAATTACATAAAAGATAGATTCTTCACCTCAACCTCAAATCGAACATTGAGAAGAAATGGCTTAGCAACATTATGGTGGGCGTCCGAATTGACCAAAGAGCCCTGGGAAAATTATAATGATATTCCGAAAGGAAATAAAGATAAATATCATTACACAAAGATGATTCTTGAAAAACCTGATTTATATTCCAGTACTTTTGAAAGAACGCTCGGAAAGGAAATCAATATAGTTTTTCCACTTTTAGATTGCATTGAAGACAATGAGCTAGGTAGAAGTAAATATAGAGAATTGATAAAAAAGTTAAATTCAGAGGCTCATTTGATACATTATTCTCTACTAAGTTATAAAAACATTAGAATAAGACTTGACAACCTTCTTTACCAAATAACTTAACCTAATTTTTCGAGAAGATGAAAAAATCCCGGTCATATCAAGAGCTCGAAGCTTCAGTAAGAGTTTATCTTGAAGTGCTTTAACCAGAACCTCACGCTTTGGCATTACAATGGAGATGGAATGATTAACCACATTACTTTACTGCTGTAAAATGAAAAAACAAAAAAATTGTAGTGGTTGTGGTATTCCCATAATGCATTGTGATTGCCACAATTATTTTATTAATTCGAGGGATTTTGATATTTTATTCCAACTACAGAGGGAAGGTAAAACCAATATTCCTAGTGGTATAAAAAATAAAATAATATCTATAAAAAAAATAAATAATGTGAATATCAAAAATTACATTTCATCTATTTCAAATGATAATATTCGACAAAACTTAGATAATTATAATAATTATCTTGATGAAGTTGAAATTGATATCCAAAAGCAAGCAGAGCAAGCAATTGATAAGCATATAGAGTCTCAAGCAGAACAAGTAATTGATAAGGATATAGAATCTAAGACTGAACCGGATATTGATAAATATTTAGAGTCTCAAGCAGAACAAGCAATTGATAGGTATATAGAGTCTCAGACTGAACCGGATATTGATAAATATTTAGAGTCTCAGCAACAACAAGCAGTTGATAGGTATATAGAGTCTCAGACTGAACCGGATATTGATAAATATTTAGAGTCTCAGCAACAACAAGCAGTTGATAGGTATATAGAGTCTCAGACTGAACCGGATATTGATAAATATTTAGAGTCTCAAGCAGAACAAGCAATTGATAGGTATATAGAGTCTCAGACTGAACCGGATATTGATAAATATTTAGAGTCTCAGCAACAACAAGCAATTGATAAGTATATAGAGTCTCAAGCAGAGTTTGGAATTAGTTCAGCTCGACAAACAACAATTCAAAACACGTATATTCATAACCAGAAATTTTTTCAAATTATAGAAATATACGGAATTAAGTATTTTTATCATATTACACACGTAGCGCATATACCTTCAATTATTGAACACGGTATACTTTCTCATAATGAAGCCCACTCTAAGGGATATGTTCAATCAGATATTTCTAATCGTAATGTAAATGCATTGAGAAATAAAAATGAAAATATTTATGGTTTGAATCTCCACGATTATGTTCCTTTATATATAAAAGTAAAAAATCCAATGATGTTTGTAAGAAACACCATTGATGAGCATTTGGTAGTTTTAACAATTAAACCAGAAATATTAAATATTAAAGGCAGTTTATTTACAAATGGAAATGCTGCATCTAATAGAACTCAATATTTTAGAAATATTGAAAAAATAGCGCAATTGGACTGGGGTTGCTTAAATAATAATTATTGGAATGATTATGAAGATGGAAAGAGGAAAAAATGTTCTGAGGTATTAGTACCCAATCAGATAAAGCTCGGCAATATAGAAAATATTTGTTGTAAATATCCTTCAACCAAGAATTTCATAAAATCAATTGTTCCTGACAATTTTAAGGAAAAAATTATTATTGATAAATCTTTATTTTTCAATAATTATAACTAATTGATTACTATATTCAAATAATGGCTGAACCCACACATATTTACGGAAATATTTTCGATTCACATTGCCAGACGTTAGTTAATGCTGTTAATTGCAATGGTGTTATGGGTCGAGGAATTGCACTTGAGTTTAAATTCCGATTCCCAGATTTATTTGAGAATTATAATCTTATATGTAAAAAGAAATTGCTAGAACCGGGATTACTTTATCTTTGGAAAGGCTCGGGAAAGTGGGTCTTAAATTTCCCAACGAAAAATAATTGGAGGTTACCCTCCAAATTGGATTATATAGAATCCGGTTTAGAAAATTTTGCTAGGAATTATAAACAATATAATATCTCATCAATTGCTTTTTCAATTCTTGGTTCAGGTGCCGGAGGTTTAGATGAAAATTTAGTAATTGAATTAATGGGTAAATACTTTGAACCATTAGAAAATATTGAAATTGAAATTTATCATTTCAATCCTAGGGCAAACGATGAGTTCTTCAATAGGATATATAACAAAATAAAACGTTTTAATGTAGATGATTATATATTGCAACTTGATATTAATGCTACTCAGGCACAAAATTTGATAGATGCTATTAATTCTAATGAAATAAAATTGATGATTGATTTTCAAAAAATCAAAGGTATGGGAGAAAAAACTATAAAAAAGTTATATGATTTTCATAATGATGGATTAGAAAAGGTAGAGACAAATCCAACATCACAATTAGGTATAACTTTTAGATGATGACTGATACAAAGTGCGAGCTACGTATAAATTGAAAATCAAATGCCCAAAATGTAAAATGAATGATTTCGTCACTCCGATTGCATATGGATATCCCAGCTTTGAAATGCGGGAGGAATCAGATAGAGCAGAAATTGTGCTTGGTGGATGTAGTATTAGAGATGAAGCACCTGATTATCGTTGTACAGAGTGCCAATTTGAATGGCAAAAAGGAAAAAAGAAACTAGGGCAGTATGTTGATGTTGATTAAAAGGAAATAAATCAGAATGACATTCAAGCAACTACAAGATTTTCTAGAGAAAAAAATGCGGATGAGTTATATATATATTTATGTAAAAATAAAAACGCCTTAAAGATGAAAAAATTCATTCTAAATACTGATAAAAGAACAAAATCCAAATTCTCTATTGATTACCATTCTGAATTAAATCAGCAACAATTTAATGCGGCTACCTCAATTGATGGTCCACAATTAATTATTGCTGGTGCAGGAACAGGCAAAACAAGAACTCTTGTATATAGAGTTGCTTATCTAGTCGAGAATGGTGTCAAGCCTGAATCTATTTTGCTTATGACATTCACTAGGAAATCATCTCAAGAAATGATGAAAAGAGCATCAAGTATTTTAGATGAGAGATGTAATAGAGTGGCTGGCGGAACATTTCATTCTTTTTCCAATTTCATTCTTCGTAATTATGCTGATTTAATAGGATACTCAAATAATTTTACGGTAATTGATAGGTCTGATTCTGAAAGTCTAATTGGATATATCATTTCAAGCATGGGTTTGAATAAAAAAGAAAGAAGATTTCCTAAAAAAAGAACAGTTTTGAACATTATCTCAAAATCAGTGAATACAACCAATTCCATTGATGAGATAGTAAAATCCGAATATCCACAATTCAGTGATGAAAAATCAGAGATTATAAAAATAGAAAAGCAATATTCCGCTGGCAAGAAAAATAGAAATTTGATGGATTACGATGATTTACTTGTCAATATGGTAACTCTTTTAACTAGGAATGAAACAATTAGGAGAAAACTTTCAAATACTTACAGATATGTGATGATAGATGAATTCCAAGATACAAATCACATACAAGCCTTATACGCGAGTTTAATTGCATCAGAACATGAAAATATCATGGTTGTTGGTGATGATGCACAGAGCATTTATTCATTCCGAGGAGCAAATTTTAGAAATATTATGGATTTTCCTAAAATTTTCCCAAAAGCAGAAGTGCACACTATTGAAGAGAATTATAGAAGTACTCAACCCATTTTAGATTTAACAAATCAAGTTATTAACAGTGCGAAAGAAAAATATCAAAAGGAATTATTCACGAGTATTGTTTCTAAGGAAAAACCAGTATTTATTGTTCCAAAAGACAAATTTGAGCAAGCAAGATTCATTTGTCAAAAAGTATTGGAATTGAGAGATGAGGGTATCGAATTAAAGAATATTGGTGTATTATTTCGTTCAGGGTTCCATTCAAATGAACTAGAAATAGAATTAAATGAGCAAAATATTCCTTTTGTAAAGTTTGGAGGTCTGAAATTTATTGAGGCTGCCCATATCAAGGATATTCTGTCAATTCTAAGGGTGACACACAATCAATCTGATGCTATAGCTTGGATTAGATTGCTTCAATTAATCAAAGGAGTAGGTGCAAAAACAGCAGACTACATCGTTAATGAAATCATTGTGAATGACCAAGGAATAAAAGGTTTAGTTTCTGATTCGCTAAGAGGTAAAAAGTATTATTCAGACTTAAAAATCCTATATCGTTTGCTTGAAGAAATATTAAATACCGATGATGAACCAATCAGATTGTTCCCAAGAATTTTGGAATTTTATTCACCTATAATTAAGCAAAAATACGATGATGCAAAAAAAAGGGAATTAGACCTTCAGTCATTAGCAGAGATATGCAATAGATATTCATCTACTGAAAAATTTTTGACTGACATGTCGCTGGACCCCCCTGAGGCATCCCAAGTCAAATCCGGTCCAACTGATGGAGAAAAGGAAAAGTTAGTTTTATCAACAATTCATTCTGCTAAAGGTCTAGAGTGGCATACTGTGTTCATCATCCAATTATTGGATGGTTATCTTCCATCTAGTTATTCTATGGAATCGTTAGAGAGCATTGAAGAGGAAAGGAGACTGTTTTATGTAGCTTGCACTAGAGCAAAAAAAAATCTTTTTCTTCTTTCACCAAATCTTTCATTTAATAGATTTTCAAATGAAACAATAACCTTTTCTGAGCCTAGCAGATTTATAACTGAATTAAAGTCTTTTGATGCATTAACTGAAAGATGGGAATTGAGTTTTAAAAGAGATGATAAAATAATAGAGGGGGAAATTCTATCATCGAATGAAAATAATTCTGAAGAGACACTTAATAGGATAGAAAAATACTTTAAAGTACCTAAATGATTAATATACTTTCTAAACAAAATTAGCAGCTTATCATGCAACAAAATAAAGAAAATGAACAAATTCAAGAAATCAATGAAAACAAATTAATTGTCTTGAAAAAAAATCCATTAGCGATTGATTATATAGATATAAAAAAATATTTTATAAATGAGTTATTAATTCTGGAGCAGTTATGCTCTGCTCCTGAACCTAATTTAGATGAATTACTGGAATTTTTAAAAAAAACAGATTCTTTCAAAGCACTGAATGGTAACTATCGGTATTGCAAATCATTGCAAGCTACTTATGTTGAGTTTACTACTAGTTACGAAGGTTCATGTCAAGATTTAATGGTAGAAATTCATAACAATAACCAATTACTAAAAAGTGCCAACTCTGATGTTACTATTGAAAAAAAAGAGGAATACTTAGTTGCTATTGAAAAAAATATCAAGGTTTCTAAAGAATCACTTTATAATAAGTACAAATTGTGGACTGATGCTTATTCAATTCGTAAGGCGTATGAAACATGTAAATTAGATGAAAATATCATCATACATTCGCATCGCACTTCAGGTTGGTCTAATCCAGTATATCAGTTGACTCCAAATTTCTCCGTTGAAGTGTTAACAAATTTTGGATATGGAGGGTCCAGTTACTTTTATACAAAGTTAAAATATAAGAATATTGACATAACACCTTTCTCCGATTGGATAAAATATAGAATTGTACAAGCCTCGGAATTATTACGGTATTCAAAAAAACATCCACTATCTAATCAATATTGGTTTGAAGCCATAGAATTTTCAAAAGAAGCTTGCAACCTTTCACTTTCAGATGAGCGCAAGTTCGTTGAGAAATATATCGTGGAAGAATGTGAGATTATGGCTTCGGGGCTTGAAGAATTTTTCATAAAAAAATCCTTTAATTTATATGAAGGTGATAAAAATATTGAATTAGGTTTGGATGGACATGCATTAATTGATTTTAGAGGAGAAAAAATTACTGGTGCACTCGATTTTATATCAAAAATCATTGAATTTGATAAAGTCGCTTCAATTCAAACATTCATTGAAAGAATTGAAAAGATAAATAAAAAACTGGAGCCCATCTTAGAAGCAGAAGTGCCAAAAGTAAAAATGACTATAGAAGAATTAAATCAAGAAAAAGATGAGTTAGAACCTAAACGTAATGAGATGGTCAATGAATTTAATATTTATCAAAAAAAAATGGATAAACTAAAAATCCAAAAGAAAATAGATGGGGAATTTGACCCATCATCAAATGAAAGCAGGAAAGAGTTTTTTAATATATTCAAAGAAAAACACCCCAACTATGAGCGGTTTATGCATAAATACAATCAAGTGAACCGTTATTTTATTGAATTGGAATCGAAAATAATAATTAACATCCAAATTTTAGAAAAAATAGAATCCTATAAGCAAAGAGTCCAGGAATATTTCAGGGAAAAATGACAAAGGAAGTTCAATCATAAAATAATGAGCATCATGAGCAGTTTTAAATGCCCTAAATGTTTAGAGAAAATGATTATAGATGAAGATAATGTTATTTTACGTTGGGATTAGAAAATCAATAAAGGCTTTTGTTTATTCGTTTATCTCTAACGCAAAAATGAAGATTTAAAATTCAAATATGAATTATTTTCAAAACTTTTCTTGTAATTTTCTAAATACAAACCAAACTCAGCATATCTACTATCTCTATTCAATATTATTAATTTGTTTGTAGAGCGTGTTATTGAAGTATAAATCATTTCTGGTGAAAACTGTTTGCCGTTATTATGTTCAGTGATGACAACCACATTACTTAATTCATATCCTTTAAAACTATGAATAGTACTTATTTTCAATCCATCTCCCAATCTGGAAAAATTTATTTTATCTTCTCGAGAATTAACAATTTTTGAATCAATTTTATTCTCTTTTAAATACTCGCTTATTTTTCTTATTTCCCATCGATAAGGTAATAAGAGTACAATATCATCTATATTATTTCCCTCTTTAATCAAATTATTTATTACGCTCATAATTGAATCCTTTAATTCTAACATATACTTTTCACACGCATTACAGTAGAATTCATCAGATTGGGGTTCGTTTATGATACAGTATTTACATGGAGGTTTATTTAAATAAGATGTTTTATTCTCAATTTTTGGAATTTTGGTGCACTCCTTCCAAATTAAAGAATTATTAAAGAATGGTAAAGTTTGTTGGGTCCCTTTTCCAATTGGAAACTTTCTTTCTCCATCTAAAAACATTTCTGCAAATTTGTTTACAGCGGGATATTGGTTATCTGGAATTCGAAAACTTTTGTTAAGTGTCTTTTTACTGTAGGTATCTATTAAATTGGAATTCTGTTCAAAAAGATTTTGCTTTTTGTCATGAACAATAAATATTTCTGTTTCATTGTGCTTCAAAAACTGAAGTAACTCAAACATTGTTTCAGAAAAATCTTGGCCCTCATCAATATAAATTGCATCAAATTTTTCATGAATATGACTGTTTGGATTTTTTTCTAAAAATTCTATCAATGTACGTGGTTTTTCTTCCATAAATAAATTGCTTTTATCTATCTTATTTTGATGTTTATGCCAACCCTTTAAGTTATAATGGTCTTCTAATGTTTTGAGGTGACCATGAAAATGTGTTACAGTT
>JAOHKG010000035.1 GCA_028101095.1 Fidelibacterota bacterium
CCTCAAATACATCAGTACGATCTGTATTATGAACTTGAAGAGATACATTACTAAGAATTTCTTTCTGTAAGCGTTCGCTTATGTGTCTTGTAGTAAGATATTTTCCTTCTTTCCCCGCAAAAGGACTATTGTTAATATAGAATAGCATAGAAACTGTAGGTTCATCTACTTCTATTCTAGGCAAGGGATCTGGGTTTTCATTACTAGAAATCGTATCTCCAATTGATATATTATCAATACCAGCTAATGCAATAATATCACCTGCTTCTAATGAATCGACAGGTACTTTTTTTAATCCTTTAAAAGTATATAATGCTGAAAATTTTTGATGGTGAGTTATTCCTTTTTCGCCACAAACAGCATAAGAAGAATTCATTTGTAAAACACCATTATTCAATCTTCCAATTGCAATTTGACCGACATAATGATCATAATCAAGATTTGTCACTAAAAATTGTGGGACCTTTTTATCGTCGGCGATAGGTCCTTCAATTCTTGAGAGAATTGTATCGAATAAAGGCTCTAGATCATCAGATTTACTTTCTAGTTCTTTATGAGCAATACCTTCTTTAGCATTAGTATATAAGACTGGAAAATCTATTTGTTCATCATTTGCATCTAAATCAATAAAAAGATCATATACCTCATCAAGAACCTCAGTAATTCTTGCATCAGCACGATCAATTTTATTTATAACTAAAATTATAGGAAAATCTCTTTCAAGAGCCTTCTTCAAAACAAAGCGTGTTTGTGGTAATGGACCTTCGCTTGAATCAACTAATAATAATGCACCATCTACCAAATTAAGACTCCGCTCAACCTCTCCTCCAAAATCAGCGTGTCCAGGTGTGTCCATTATATTAATTTTAACGCCTTTATAATTGACTGCAGTATTTTTCGCAGTAATCGTAATGCCTCTTTCTTTTTCTAAATCCATACTATCCATAACTCTATCTTCCACTTCCTGGTGAGCTTTAAAGGTACCACTTTGCTTTAACATGGCATCCACAAGAGTTGTTTTACCATGATCAACGTGAGCAATGATAGCGATGTTTCTAAAATTTTCTTTTCTCATATAATACCAAAATGTTTATTTAGTTGATTAATTAAGCGGTGAAATGTCACTCATAAAACTAGCTTTAAGAAGAGAAAACTAAACTTAATTTTATATAATTCTCAAAGATACAAATAAACTAGCATTAAAATTAAAAATATAAGGGGTAATTAAATGATAATCACCTAGTTATATTGGAAATACTATCGCCATAATAGTTCAAGCTAGATACAAAAGAAGTGGATAAAAGGGGTTAAATATTTTACGAGCTTTACAAAAAACCTCACAATTGTGAAGTTATATATTTATAATACCGTTTTAATTTTTATCAATTTAATTTTATTCTTTTCCTTGTTTTTTCAATCTTTTAGCCTGTTTTTTCTCTTTTGCTGTTTTAAGAGGTTTTTTCTTTTCACTTTTTTTTGCGTCTTTTCCTTTTCCCATGGTATTCCCTTTTATTTAATTAGCTACGAACTCAACCTAATGTATTAAACTTTTTAGTCCCACCCTCTTTCGGATGGATCATTTACATCTTTATCAAAAAGAGGCTTCTTTTTGATAAAAGTAACTTTTTTTTCTTCTAATTTTCTCGATTGATTGTCATCTTCAACAAGATTATGTTTTTTCTTTTTTTCTTTTTCTTTTTTCACTTTCTTCAGTAGATGCTTTTATTTATTTATTTTATTTTTTTGACTTAAATAAAAGATAGCCAGTAAGACAAACAAAAATATTTGAAAAAGCAATTATTCCTAAGTAATTAATATTTGTTTCAAGTTTATTATTTGAAGCTTCGTAGTTTCTAAAAATCCTTGCGAGATCGATGTTTCTTTTATAGGTTCCATTTTTTCTTTTTTGACGATCAACCCAACCTTTATAATCATTAATATTAAAATTTCGATCTGTCACTTTAACTCCTGTGTCCTCTTGATATTTTTCAGTAGAAATATCAACATTAGTTGAATCGATCAATGTCCCAAATGGATTAAATCCAAGACTTGTGGCACTAATCAAAAGAATAATCATTGAGCCAACGCTAACCATTAGAAATATTTTTTGAATGCTATTCAAAAGGATCAAGCATAGGATTTATTTCTTTCAGGAAAAAGTACATAATTATAATAATTTTATAAAGCACCTAACGCGTTTTTTCAATTTGTGATTTAACTTTACTAACTGCGTTAACAATAGTTTTTTCAAAAACAGAGCTATAACATTTGGATATGTAATTATTCTTTTTTGCAGAAATAATTAATTCGACTTTCTCTGCTCTTCCTTCTTTAATTAGAACAACTCTAGAATTAGAAATGTTTGGATCATATTTTTCTAAAGAGGATAGCTTCTCAGTAATAAAATTTTTTAATTTTTCGGACGGTGTAAACCCTCTTCCCGTAATGTCTACATTCATATTTAAATTCCTAAAATAAACTATATCGATTTTTATGTTATAAGTTCATTATTTAACTATTATTTTAATAATATCACAAAACAAATATAAAGTATTTTAGGATGATTAAGATAGAATTAATACATTTTAATATTTAGTTTAATTTATCATTCAACTTTTACAAATTTTGTATTTTTTTATAATTAATAAAACATGCACTCCCATAAAAAGAGGAAATATCAAATGAAATATCTACTTATAATTGGTTTAACATGGATGACTATTTGCTATGGTCAGCAAGCAAAAGATAGTATCAGTAAAGATTTAAAGTTTCTCGAATCCATAGTTAAAAGTTCAGAATTACAGACCCAAATTGACAAATTAAGAAAGGATTACGAAAATGAACTAAATCAGCTTAAGTCAAAATTTAAGTTGGAAAAAAAATCGCTAAGAAAAAGCTATAAAGAAAAATTTAAAATGATAAAAAAAGAATATAAAAAAAAGAAAAAATAATCATTTACTGCTAATTTTTTTTATTTCAACTTTTATAGCTAGGTGATCCGAGTAACCACCTAAAAGTCTGTTCCCAGCCCAAAAACGGAAGGGAAAATGTTTATAATTACCTTCTTGTTGACGGTATTTTGGTAAGTCTAATATTTGGATTGATTCAAGAACTAAGGTGAGGTTCATTTGATCTTGCAAACCTTCGTTAACAATTATTTGATCATACAAATAATCTTTTCCTCTGTAAACATAAGTACCTATCTTAGGTTTGCCAACCATTGGCTCCATCAGACTAGATAGTCCATGTTTTTTTAGTAATTGAATATTTTGTTCATTTGGATTTTCATTGAAATCTCCAATTAAAATTATTTCAGAATTTTTATTAATTTTTTGAATTTCAAATATATGCTCTAAATGTAAATTTGCAGTTGTTTTTCTTTTTGGAAGAGCTTTTTCCCTTCCACCATAATTAGAAGGCCAATGATTGACAAAAATATGTATTAATTCATTCAAATATTTTCCTTTAACATAAAGAATATCTCTTGTCTTATATCCATTTTCTAGAGTGTTGGGTATTGCCTTACTATCTATAATTTCAATTTTAGTTTCATCAAACATTAATGCATTATCTATCCCCCTACTGTCAGGAGAGTCATAATGAATTATTTTATAATTCTTTTCTTTGTATGCCACATTAAGATCAGTTAGAACTTTTCTATTTTCAACTTCACACAAGCCAATAACATCAACATTCAAATCTCTCAGTACCTCAGCAGCTCGTTTTATCTTAAGATCATAAATTTCTGGAGTATTATTTTTCCTTCCACCAATCGCAAATTCATCGTCATTTTTTTCTGGGTCATTTTCAATATCAAATAAATTTTCAACATTCCAAAAACCAATTGATAAAGTCTCTTCGGATAATCCTTTTGAAAAAATAATCAGGATGAATATTGAAAAATATTTAAACAAGAATAAATACAGAACTAAACATCTCCCAAAATAAAACTAAATTCATTTTTAACATTAATCATGATGATACTTTTTCAATAGTCTTAATCGTAAATTTTATATCATCACCTTTAATATTAAGTGAAAAACTTTCACCGATTTTCTTTCCAGACATTTCTTGGCCAAATGGTGAAAGATTTGTAACTACCAGAGGATATAAATCTAATTCAAATTCTATTGGGCCTAATAAGTAATAATCCTCAGCTTTTTCTTTCCCTTCTTCTAATATTGCAACTTTGTTTCCAAAACCAACTATATCAGTTGTAATTTGCCCATTTTCAACAATCTCAAAAGGTGAATGTGATTGCATTAATTGTTTTTTATAGATAATCATACTTTGCTCTTCTCTTGCAGCATGATATTCCCCATTTTCTTTTAAATCACCGTGGCTAGCAGCCTCTCTAATTTTAATAGAAGTCTGTTTTTTTTGTTTTTCAAGACGATCCATTTCTTCTATTAATGCTTTATGTGTTTCACGAAGTATTAAAGTACCCATTTAAAATATCCTATTTCTTTAGTATTCACATTAATTGCTCAAATAATAAATCAGTTAAAATTAGTTTGATCTTCGAATCAAACTAATCTTTTGATAAAAGTTATTTAATCTTCTATTCCTAATTTTACTTGTTCTTTTTAATAAATATCTACTTATAATAATAAAAAATTGAAAATACTATTTAAAGCATCTTTAGAAAAAGCCATGAATTAAAATTAAAGGCTTTAGAAAAGTTCATACCTAACATTCTAAAAAATATCCTTAAATATTATCACGTTTTTTAAGCTAATTAGATCACAATAGTACTATGGAGAGCATTAAACTATATTTATTTTTACAATCTTAAAAGCGAGTATTTTAAACAAAAAATTTTTACTTATTCAATTCTTCAATACTATCTTTAAGTAATTGAAGAACTTCATCTACGTCCTTTATTTTACTTTTATCTATTTGAAGTATAAATCCCTCTTTTGAAGTACTTATTTTTGAGAATGATTTTTTATCTGAAGGAGTCCCGATAACTTGAAATGTTTTTATGGAATGTGCTTTCCCTTTTACTGTTAAGCTATCGAAGTAATTACAGTTAATTTCTTTTTTTATTAAATTATATGTGTTTTCAGATATTAATATTTGATTAGAATCCGCTAAGGATTCAAGTCTTGAAGCTAGATTTACGCCATTTCCTAGAACTGTATAATCTAACCTATCTAATGATCCAAAATTCCCAACAGTGCACATGTCAGAATGAACTCCCATTCTGACATCAAGAGATTCAGATACTCCTGCTAACTCCCAATTCTTTCTGAGCTCTACTAGAGCTTTTTTCATTTCCATAGCCATCAATACACATGAGGTAGCATCTTCTTTAACACCTTTTGATTCGGGGTCTCCAAAAAATATCATTATTGCATCTCCTATATACTTATCTACCGTACCACCATATTCTATTGCAATATCCGTCATTTTTGTCAAATAACTTGTGATTAATTGGGTAAGTATTTCTGGCTCAAGCTTTTCGGTTATTGTTGTAAAACCTTTTATATCAGAAAAAAAAACCGTGAGGTTTTTTCTTGAAGTATTTATTGTTACATCTAGTGCTCCTGAAAAAATTGAACTGTAGACTTGAGGTGAAAAATATTTTGATAATTTATTCAAAATTCTTTCTTTATCTTTGGTATCGGTGATATCTGTACCATAAAGCAGGTAAAAGTTAAATTCATGAATTTTCACAAAGTGAAAAAGGTAATGTTTTTCACCTATTTCTAATTCAAACTTCTCTTTTTGATTAGATATATTGTTAAAAATAATTTTGGGAATTTTATTATTTAAACCAATAGATAGTTCTTTAACTAAATATGTAGACGCTTTATTAAAATAATTTAAAACTCCATTTAAGTCTATCCTTAAAACAGGGTTGGGATTACTATCAGGGAACTTATCAATAACCTTTTTTGCTGTTATATTCGTTCCATACATATTTATTAATTTTAGTTCTGCTGTATAAATTGCACTAAAATAAAAAGTTTGAGTGTTAATGGTAATTTCAAAACTATGTTCGTTTGAAATCATTGTTTTTTTAATATGATCTTCAATAAGACCATTAATTTTTTCATTGATTCTAAAACCATAAAATTCAATAATCTCCTTTGATGGATTATTAAAATATTCAAGAACACTAAAGTCCGATATTTGAATAACTGGATTTGGATTCTTATCAGGAAATTTTTTAAGTATATTGATTAGTACTTCCGTATTATTTTTCATTGAATAATTCCATTAATATTTCATTAGTTATATGATAAAATGAGCAATAAAAGTTTAAAGAAAATTATCACTCATATATTTTCTAAAAAATCCTTATCAATCAGATTGACAACTTTTCTATGGGTATTAATTTGTTCTTGGTACTGGGTTGGAGACCCAATAAAGTCCGGCAATTTAGCTATATCAGTATTAATTGGCTCCATGATTATACAGGGTGTTTTTGAGTGGTTGTTTGATAACAGCTAATAAAAGATTGAATAAACCACATTAAATATGTTAATAAAGATTCAAGACTTTTTACAAAAATAGCCAGATTAATATTTTTCAATAACCAAGTACCATAGAAAGAATTGCAAATAGATCATTGATATCAACCAAGTCATCATTATTACAATCTGATAAAAAATTATAATCCATATTAAAAAGGACTTCATCAGATATAAGCAAAAGATCAATTACATCTATTGAACCGTTAAAATCGATATCTCCAATATTGTACCTTAGTGAAAAATCATTAAAGAAATCCCAAACTACTTCACTAGCATTGATATCCATATTCCCATATGCACCAGGCCAATCATGACCACCATTAATTACCTTGTATAGCCAGACTTCATTATCATTTATTCCATTCTGGTGCTTTTCAGTGACAATATAACTTCCATCGGATTGATTATTATCAAAGATAGTGTCCAAAACGGTAATAGAGCAATTATTGATCTCGCTCCAATATTGAATTGCGGTATTTACACCTACATATGGCCCCCAACCCCCTTCGTCTTCAAGATCACCATTCCACCATGAAACATTATCATTAGTCCCATGGATCTCCAAAAGTGATATTGGATATTCCGGCTCACAAGAATCATATATCCATTCCATCATGATCCCAGAGACTGGTCCAACTGCTCTGAAAATTGTTGAAGCCTCACATCCAAGGAGATAACTCAGATCGCCTCCATTAGACATCCCAGTACTAAAAGTATTAATTTGACTCAGATTATACTCAGATTGTAGGTACCCGGCTAATGAAATCGCAAAACCAACATCATCAACTGACTCATTCCAGTGAAATGAATATCCAACATTAAAAAATGTATTACCTGAGTTATCTATCATTCCCTGAGGATAGCATACAGCGAACCCATTTTCATCAGCAATACTATTAAAGCCTGAATATGCCATTATTCCATATGCAGAGCCAGTATATCCATGAAATATGAATACAAGTGGAGATTCAGGCTGGATAGATTCAGGGATATATAAATAATATTCTCTATCTAGTCCACCATAATAATATTGTTGTAATTCAGGTTGGCCCCAGCTAAAACAACATATAAGTAAAATGATAAATATTCGATGATACATACATGAATTTATGTAAAGCTTTTGTGATCTATATAAAAATATTTTGGGAGCTTTGTATTGAAAATACATAACATATTCACCTTATCCACAAAATCAAACCCTACATTCATGATTTTTGTATATGGGATGGTGGGTCGCTTTAATAGTTTAGTTTAAAACAACCGTAATACAACAAACTAAACATAATCAAATCATATCAAACAATACTAAGTATAAATAAAAAAGCCTCAATTCCTAAAAGGGGATCAAGGCTTTTTGTTGTAGCGGGGGAAGGATTCGAACCTCCGACCTTCGGGTTATGAGCCCGACGAGCTACCAGACTGCTCCACCCCGCGATCATATTTAATTTTTATGTTAATAGATTAGCCAATAAAGATAAATACAATTGCAAGACTTAACAAGCTAACATCACATAAAAAAATATTTATTTATGGTTTATAATAAGTAATTTTAAACTAAATAATAATTTTCAAACACTAATTTAAGTATTTATATGGAATCGAATAAACAATTTAACGCTCTACTACAAGTTCTATCAGGAGAACAACAAGTAATTCAACGTACAGATCAAAAAGCTTTTACACTACTATCCATACTTGGAGTGTTTATGGTCTTTTTTATTGTTCATTTTCAAAAAGTTCAGATCAATTTTTTTGTATTCACCTTAATGATGATATACTTTTCATCCGCAATGGGTACAATATATTATCTTGTCAGGGTTATTGTTCCAAGAATTACACCGCATAAAACAAAAATTGAAGACAAAAGCGCTGATCGATCCGAAGTTATTAACCCCACTTTTTTTGCTGGTATTAGTCAATTCAAATCATCTGAAGAATACGCTTTTTACTTAAAATCAATTGTTAAAAATGATGATCAATTGTATGAGATGTTTGCATCTCAGGTTTTTGCTTTAGGTAATATAAATAATGTAAAAAACAATAATATCAGAAAATCTACATTTTTCTTTATTGCTGCATTATTGTCAGAACTATTAATAATCATGTCCATGGCTTATGGCCGTGCACTTCCTTACCTTTTCCCTAACGGATGAAATACATAATAATATCCACAAGCTTACTTTTAATTTTTATAGCTTCATGTTCGACAGCAAGTATTCCTGGCCCTCAGGGTTCAATCGGTCCAAAGGGAGAAAAAGGTGAAAGAGGTGAAGTCGGTCCACAAGGTGAAAAAGGACAAGGAATTGGTAAGAAAGAACTAATAGAGATAGATAAAATTATTACTGAATTCAAACAATCTAATGATGAATTTATTATTGGTGCGACTTCTTATAGTTTTGGATTTGCACCGAAAGTCACAGGTTTTGTTTACCTAACAAATAAAGGAAAAATATTTAAACTAGAGAGTAAGAACCCAAAAACCCTTGGGCAAAAAATTCAGTTTTTGACACAAATTAGTGAGAATAGCAGCTTCACTTCTATCACAAAAACAGCATCTGGTGAAGACATTAAACAGTACTTTACGACCACCACCTCTGATGGAGATATCTACTCATCTGAAAACTTGAAAGATTGGAAAAAGTTACCTGAGAACTTTTTTAATCAATAACATTTTCAAGTAAACTTTTTTCTTCTATCCTTTAAAAATACCTTTATTTTTTTCTAAACGACAAAAACAAAGGTATTCCCTTGAAATCAAACGTTTCCCTTAACCTATTTTCAAGGTACCTCTGATACGATACCTTTATCTTATCGGGAAAATTGGTATATAGGGCCAAAACTAAGGGCTCTGTGCTTACTTGGGTTACGTACTTTACTTTTACAACTTTACCTTGTTCAGCTGGTGGAGGGTTTTTTGCAATTATTCTTATCATAGCATCGTTCAATTGACTAGTTGAAACAACTTTTTTGCCGATCTGGAAAACTTGCCAAGCAGATTCAAGAACTAGGTGTATTCTTTGCTTAGTTAATGCTGAAATAAAAATCATGGGGTAACTATCTAACGCCTTAAAATGGTTTCTTATTTCATCTTTATAGGATTTCATAGTGTGAGTTTCTTTTTTTAAAAGATCCCACTTATTTACAACAATCACTAGACCTTTACCGGATTTAATGACATCATCTATAATAGCTTTATCTTGCTTCCCAAACCCTTTTTCTGCATCAATAAGTACAAGTACTACATTTGAACTCTCTATAGCATTTTTAGTTCTTAATGTTGAATAAAATTCAATTCTGTCATTAACTTTAGCTAACTTTCTTAAACCAGCTGTATCTACAAGTGTTACGTCTTTTCCATGCCATTTTAATTGGGCATCTATAGCATCTCTTGTTGTTCCGGCAATGGACGTCACTATAGTTCGATTTTTCTTTAATAATGCATTTGTAAGGGATGATTTACCAACGTTTGGCATACCTACAATTGCCAACCTAAATTCATTATCTATCATATTCTGATCATCTTCAATTTTAAAATTGATTTGGTCCAATATAGAGTCTAATAAATCTCCTGTATTGCGTCCACTCAAAGCTGATATTGGTATAATATTGTCTAATCCTAACTCATGAAATTGAAGGATAAAAGTATCTTTTTTTATACTATCACATTTATTCACAGCTATTACATAGGGCTTCTCGCTTTTTCTAATAAATTGAGCTAGTGCCTTATCACTTGAAGTCGGCCCTTCTATACCATCCACCATGAATAATACAACATCAGCTTCGGCTATTGCCTCGATGGATTGCTCTCTAACTGCGGCATTGAAAACATCAATATCTTGAGGAATATATCCTCCTGTATCAATAAATT
>JAOHKG010000036.1 GCA_028101095.1 Fidelibacterota bacterium
ATGAAGTTAAATATCCAATATATAATTATAATTCTTTCAGTTATTTTTTTCTCATGCGAAAAAGACGAACATATACGTGTTTATAAGATAAAAAAACACATCCCTCAGGAAGAAGAAGAGATAAAAATAATTTCAGAAACTAAACCAGAATTTGAATGGGATGCTCCAAAAGAATGGAAGGAAGTCCAAGGGCACAGCATGAGAATTGTAAGTTTTGAAGTTCCCTCATCCACCGGTATAGGAGACCTTTCAATTACATCTTTTTCGGGGGCTAGTGGAGGTATTCAAGCAAATGTGAACAGGTGGGAAAACCAAATTGGTTTACCTCCTTCTTCTTTAGATAAGATTAATAATATTTCTAAATCTAGATTATCAAAACTTGGTAAATACGAAGTATACGAGTTGATTAATTTTTCAAATCCAAATTCAGCTATAATTGCATCGATTTTTAAACTGAAAGAAACAACTCTTTTTGTGAAACTTTCTATTAATAGTGCGAGTTTAAAAACTACACGTAATCAATTTGTAGATTTTTGCGATTCTATCGGATATATTAAATAATGCTTAAATTTTTATATAATTTTATAAGTAGTCCTAAAATATTTGTTTATACCGTATTATGGTTAATGATTCTTGTTTTTTTTGGAACTTTAGCGCAAAAAGACATAGGTCTATATGCATCTCAAATGAAATACTTTTCTTCATATATTTTTTTGTTTTATGATTATATCCCGCTTCCAGGTGGTAGAGTCACTCTACTTTTAATGACTTTAAATTTAAGTTCAAGCTTGTTCAGAAAAACATTATGGAAAATTAAGAAAATCGGTGTTATCATTCTCCATATTGGTGGACTTTTGCTTTTGTTAGGTGGAGGTGTCACGGCCATATTTAGTTCAGAAGGCAACATGGTTATAGAAGAGGGCGGGAAAGTAGATTATACAGATGATTACCATAGAATGGAATTATGCTTCGTTAACTTATCGCTTCAGGATAGTTTGGAATACACTGTATTTGATGAGGAACTACTAGTCGAAGGGAACACCATTTCATATGATAAATTAGGTTTAGAAATAGATATTATTAGCAGAATTAAGAATACTAGAATTCAAAATCGAATCACAGAGGTAGATTCTGTTTATAAAGGATTTTTAAAACAGTTTGTTTTACTTCCAAAGGAACCTGAAAAAGAAAATACGCAGAATAGGCCTAGTTTGATTTTTAGGATAAGAGGTTCTAAAAATAACGCTGATGGAATATATGGATTATTTTTAGGGCAGAAAGATCTAGATATATTTAATTTTAAAAATGAAAAGTTTTTTTCAGAATTTAGAAAAGAAAGAACATATCTACCCTTTTCGATTGAACTCTTGGATTTTAAAAAAGTTTTGTACCCCGGTACGCAAGTAGCTAAAAGTTTTAGTTCAGAAATAAATTTAATTGAAAATGAAATACCAAGGAGAGTCCTTATCCAGATGAATGAACCGCTTCGGCATATGGGTTATACCTTTTTTCAAGCCTCTTTTATTGAAGAGTTGAAGAGTGAATCTACTGTTTTAGCAGTTGTTAAAAATTACGGAAGGTTATTTCCGTACATTTCGAGTATAATTATGAGTATAGGCCTTCTCGTGCATCTAATAATAAACTTACCAAAAATGATAAAAAAAAATAACTCTATAAAAGCATGAGATTCTTTAAGACACTTTTAATATTAGTTTTTCTTATACCTTTACAGAGTGCTTATTCATTTACAGTTGGAGACATACCAATTCAAGATGAGGGAAGAATTAAACCGCTGGATACTTATGCTCGAAATTATTTATTGGCATTCTATGGAAAGAGATCTATACCAGAATTAGATTTATCAGCAACTGATTGGTTATTAGATCTTATCCTAGATCCAGCCAAAGGAAAGAATCAGAAAATATTTAATATTAGAAATCCAGAAGTCGTTTCAAGTATATTTTTAGATTGGAGCACAGATCATAAATATAGCTTCAATCAAGTTTTACCAGGTCTAAAAAAACAGACATCCCTACTCAAATTAATTGATGATAAGCCCGCGAATACAAGAACTGTATTTGAAAAACAACTTTTAGAACTCAGTCTTAATATTATGAGATTTGAAGAAATCAGTTACCTCAAATCATTAAAGTTAATCCCTTCTGAAATAAGTGAAAATCATGAGGAGTGGATATCTCCATTTGAATTTATTTTAAATGGAATAAAACCAAATGAGTATCAAAGTAAAATTCTCAATGCCCTTCAGCAGTATTTAGCCAGTCGAATGGAGAATGATTTTATAATTATGAAATCTTCCCTAGTTGACTATGAAGTTGCACTTAAGTCAATTCCAAAAAATTTATTTGATATTGATAACTTAAAAAAAGAAAGGTGGCTTAATCAGACCAATCTTTTCTACATAAGCTTAGCATTTTATATACTTTCTTTTATGATATTAGGTTTTAACTGGATGACAAGAATCACATTTACTAGGAGAATATCTTATGCTTTATTATTGATAGGTTTTTTTGCACATTCTTACGGTATTATACTTAGAATGATAATTATGAACAGACCTCCTGTTTCAACCTTATATGAATCTGTACTATTTGTTTCATTTATCGTTTTATTATTTGCGATCATCCTTGAATATTTTAGAAAAGATGGATTAGGTATTTTTATTGGTGCTATTGGAGGATCTGTTTTCCATTTTATAGGATTTGGTTATGCTGCTGATGGTGACACTCTTAACATGCTTGTGGCAGTCTTAAATTCTAATTTTTGGCTTGCAACTCATGTTACAACAATTACTATGGGTTATGGTGCTTCATTAGTTGCGGGATTTATTGGCCATTTATTTCTAGTTGAGTCATTAAGAAAATCAAATGATAAGGCTTATTTAAAAAGCATATTTAATAGCATGTTTGGGGTAACACTTGTTGCCTTATTTTTTACTCTTTTTGGTACAATCTTAGGTGGTATTTGGGCGGATCAATCATGGGGGAGATTTTGGGGGTGGGATCCTAAAGAGAATGGTGCGCTTCTAATTGTTCTTTGGCAATTAATGATAATTCATATGAGGCTTTCTGGATTAGCTAAACCGGTTGATTTCGCACTTGGGATGGCACTTAATAATATAATTGTTGCGCTTGCTTGGTTTGGTGTTAACCTTCTTCAGGTAGGTCTTCATAGTTATGGCTTCGATGACGGAGTAGCAAAAAATTTATTTATTTTTATTGGATTCGAACTTATTTTTAGTTTAGGTATGTATTACTTGTCAAAAAATAATCTTAAAAATGAGTTAAGCACTTAGATATCTATTATACAAAAAAAGTAGTTTTAGTCTATAAATTCTAACTATCTATGTTAGGATTTTCAACAAGAACCGTATCAAATGTTCTTTTCTGGGTTACACGTAAAAAATGGCTCATCTTGGCATTCCTGCTCAGTCTCTCCTTATTTTACTTCCCCTCGCCTGATGGTTTGAGCTACGCGGGTCACAGAACGTTAATTATTGTTTTAGTCACACTGATACTCATAATAAGCGAATCAATACCTTTTCCGGCAGTAGCAATTCTAATATTAATCATGCAAGTAATTTTAGGTATTGCTTCAGCTGACGAAGTTGCTTCTTCATTTATGAGTGATGCAGTTTTTTTTATTATGGGCTCTTTGATGCTTGCAGTTGCTATTGTTTCTCAGGGTTTAGATAAAAGGTTAGCTCTTATAGTTATAAATCTAACAGGTAATAAAACATGGAGAATTGCTTCTGGGTTCCTGTTTATTTCTGCCATTCTTTCTTCTTTTATAGGGGAGCATACGGTTGGAGCAATGATGTTACCAGTAGCATTAGCTTTGATTCGAAATACTGGATTAAGTGCAAAAAAAACAACAAACCTTTCCACTCTATTACTTTTTTCTATTGCTTACGGTTGTTCTATCGGTTCCATTGGGACGCCTTCTGGCGGTGGTCGAAATGTCATAATGATAGGCTATCTTACAGAATTTGGTATGGGTACTATTTCATATCTAGATTGGATGAAATACACATATCCTTTGCTATTGATTGAAATACCTTTTGCCTCATTAATTCTTTGGTATACATTTACACCAACACAGAAAATAATGGACTCTTCCGTAAGAAAATTAAAAGTAAAAGTTGCAAAAAACGGTAAGTTGACATCTGATCAAATTCTTGCAATAATAATATTATTTACCACTTTTTTAGGATGGGTCTTCTTAAGCCCATTTATTGGGCTTGGTATTGTCGCTTTAAGTGGTGTCTTTTTGTATTTATCATTTGGGCTTATTGATTGGCAACAGATAAATAAAAATACAAATTGGGCTGTAATATTACTTTTTGGAGCAGCTATTTCTTTAGGTATCCAAATGAAAGAAACAGGAGCTGCATTGTGGGTTGCGGATCAAACATTAAATTATTTACAGATTGTATTTAAAGATATAGTTATCGTCCGCTGGTTCACCTCTGTGGTAATAACAGGTTTGTTGACAAACTTATTAAGTAATGCTGCTACAGTTGCAGTTTTAGGTCCAATAGTCTTAGATATGGGAGGAAATCCCATTACTATTGGTATTATGACATCAATTGCTTCTGCCTTTTCCTATCTAACAGTTGTTGCATCGCCTACCTGTATGATTATACATTCAACAGGTCTTATAAACTCAAGTGATTATCTCAAAGCAGGTTGGAAAATTTTTGTCATTTCCATTATTTTACTCCTTTTAGTATCTAAATTTTATTGGCCAATGATATCATGAAAATATTAATTGCAATAAGTAGTAAAGAATATTCAGGTCCAACATTAGATGTTGGTATGAACATTGCTCGCGCGTTGAATGCTTCCACAACTATTTTAGATGTTGGGGAAAAAATAAATGAGTTGAGTATAAAGGACATCAATATTACCAATGAATTAATGGATACATGGAATATTGATAGACCTGGCGTAGATGTGTTGGAGTGGGCTTATCATTATCTTGTTAAAAATAGCTTTATAGATAATGATTCAGAAGAAGAAGTTTTTAAAAATAAAATAGTTACAGAAAATGCCTCAAATAGAACGGAAGTATATTTAAAAGGGGCGAATATTGAGAAACTAAGTCTTATTCTTCGTAATGGTGATATAGTGACTGAATTACGAGATGAAGTTAAAGCATATGAATATGGATTAACTATAATAGGTGGGAGTTCTAAAAGAAGCCTTGCTCATGACTTTATACAGTATATTGAAAGCTCAATTCTTATTGTAAATAGTTTTAATCTAGATAAAAACTATCGCATTTTATTAGCTGTAGATGATTCTCCTGGTACAGCAAATGCGGTAAAGTATGGAGTGCGCGTAGCGCAAGCATTTAAAATCAAAGTAGACTTGATTAATATTAGTAAAGATGGGCATCTGAGAGAGGGTTATAATAATGCCATTAAGAAAGCAAGAAAAATGCTACGCAGATGTTCTATTGATACAGAAGTTTTACTAAAAATAGGTGATCCCGTAGATAATATTATAAATACGGCTGGAGATGATCACATCATCATAATGGGTGCTTCTACTCAATCACCACTAGCTAAGTTTTTTGTAGGTAGTAAGCCTTTAGGTGTTGTAGAGAAATCGACGTGCCCTGTTTTAATTGTAAAATAAAGCTTTTATTAGCTTAATATTTTGTGGAGTTTTTTCAAGAAGGATAACAAAAGAAGGAAAGAAATATGATGGAAAAAATTGGAATAAATATTTTAATAGGATTGATGTTAACAATGATATCTGTCCCACCAATATTATTTTTATTTTGGTATTTTAAAGATAAAAACCAGAGTCAGCACTCAATTCTTAGGAATTTCCCACTACTTGGGAGGGTTAGATATTTGTTGGAAATGTTAGGCCCTGAATTTAGACAATATCTTTTTGATGGAGATGATGAGGGGCGACCTTTCAGCAGAACTGACTTTTCAAACATTGTCATTCAAGGGAAATATTTAAAAACAGTGATTGGTTTTGGTTCTAAACGCGATTTTGACAAACCGGGCCTTTATATTAAAAATTCAATGTTTCCAAAACAAAAAGAAGAAATGAAAGTGGATACATTACCTAAAATATCTACAAAGCGGTATGTTGGAACTGAAGGTTTATTTTCAAGAACAGAGCACCTTGAAAAGGTCGAGGTCTCTCCGTGGACCTTACCAGATGAAGATGCAATTATAATCGGTCCAGATTGTAAAATTCCTTGGAAAGTAAAGGGTCCAGTTGGTATGAGTGCTATGAGCTATGGAGCCTTAGGCGAGAATGCAATTAGTTCCTTAAGTCATGGTCTAGGTATGGCAACAGGTTCGTGGGTGCATACTGGAGAAGGAGGTCTTGCACCATACCATACGGAAGGTGGTGGAGATGTAATAATGCAAATTGGTTCTGGAATATTTGGAGTCCGGAATGTTGATGGAACTTTTAGTTGGGAAAAATTCAAAGAAAAGGCAAAAAATCCGCAAGTCGCGTGTTTTGAAATTAAACTAGCACAGGGCGCAAAAATAAGAGGTGGTCATGTGGAGGGAAGTAAAGTAAACGAAGAGATTGCTTCTATTCGTGGGGTTGAGCCTTGGAAAACAGTGGACTCACCAAATAGGCATAAACAATTTAATGACCTACCATCCTTGTTTGATTTCATCGAAAGACTCAGAGACGAAGGTGGAAAACCTGTAGGAATAAAAATTGTCATGGGCGGATCTGATAGCGCAGATGAACTAGCTGAGTTTATGTCTTCAACAGGCCAAGGACCTGATTTTATAACGGTTGATGGAGGAGAGGGTGGATCTGGAGCGACCTACCAAGAAATGGCTGATAGTATGGGTATGCCTATCAAATCGGGAATTATTTATTGTGATAATGCACTGAGAAAATTTGGTGTTAGAAAAAAAGTAAAGCTTTTTGCAAGTGGAAAATTATTCAGTCCAGATAAAATTGCAATAGCCCTAGCTAGTGGAGCAGATTTAGTTAATATAGCTAGAGGAATGATGATTTCAGTTGGATGTATAGGTGCACAAAAATGTCATACAAATAAATGTCCTGTCGGTGTAGCAACCACTGATGCAGATCATCAAAAGGCCTTGGTAGTAGACGAAAAAAAATGGAGAGTACTAAATTATATTATCACTTTAAGAAATGGACTTCATTCATTAGCTGCAGCTTCGGGAATTGATTCATATACTCAGTTTGATAGATCGCATATCGTTTATAAGGATCATTTTGGAAAAGTAACAGGTCTAGAAAAACTTTTCCCATATCCTGATGCTTAATTGATTAATACTAACTTTCTCTTTCTTTTCGAGCTTTTATAAAGCTTTGAATGAAAGATACTAGAGCTAGAATTGTTGTCAAGAGCATAAGAGAAACTCTAATAATAGCACCGACATCGCTTTTTCCTAATGCGCTTTTGAGTGGCATGAGTAGACCTATCAGTATCAGAAGAGTAGCGGTAACAGCAATATGAGCAATAATCTTATTTTCCGATTTAATACCACTATTCATAGCTAGTAATAAAACCCCAAATACTACGGGGATAAAAGCTGTTGGTGACGGTGTTTGAGACTGGAAATAGCCATAAGCTCCAATGCCAATAAGTATTAAGGCATTAAATCCACTAACTTGGTAAGGTAAATATTTATTCATAACGCATCCTTTAATTTAGCTATTATATCTTTTTTTTTTACGTAACCGAATGACCTACTATCTGAAGTCTCATTTAGGGAAGGATTATCTCCCTCCAAAAAAACACTGCTAGATTTATTAATTTTGGTAATTCGTTTTACAATTTTAATGTTCTTCTTGAAGGGATGTTTTGCTAAAACGATATCTCCAACATTTAGTTCTATATTTTGAATTAATTGGAAAATTCGAGTCTCACCATTAAGGAATGTTGGTAACATACTGTCTCCAATTATTTCAACACGTATGTTATGTTCTAGGCTATCCAGCAGTATACCAGGCAACCTCTCGATTTTTTGTAGACCAAAAAATATTATGTATTTTTTCGATAGCTTCCATTAGTTCCCCACAATGCTGAACAGAAACTTCAACTTTACAAGAGCTACATAATTTTGCAGCATTCCAAAAGATTTCATGCAGGTCAGGAAAAGATTCTAAATGTTGGGGTTTGAAGTAATCTGTCCACAATATAAGTAGTTCATCCTTACATCTTTGAGCTTCTTCTTCTTTAATTGTTGTGTACCGACCCATAGTGTTTAGATAACTTGCCATTGCATCTGCATTTTCAACTTCAGGGCATTTTAATCCTAACATTTTATTAGTCATTGAAACTACAGCTTCTCCTGCAATCCTAGCACTAGAGGGGTCATATATTCCACAAGGTCCATCACAATGCGCATACGCTTTTATGTTTTTCATCATAATCCTCACTATTTTTGTTGTTAATTAATATTTTATATATGTTAAAATTAAAAAAATTGAGTGATCCTTAACTAACTAATTTTAAAAAAAGAGAATAAAAAAATTATATAGTATTAATCATTCTAATTATTATCAAAGCTAAATGTTAAATTGAGGCTTATTTAAAATTTTCAGGATTAAGTTTGAAAAGAAATAATGCAATAACATTATTATTAATGACTGGTGTTATTTGGAGCACCGGAGGCTTCATAATAAAGTTAATTCCATGGTCTCCATTCGCTATAGCAGGTATTAGAAGCGGAATTGCTTTCATCGTATTATATTTTTTTGCGAAGCCAAAATCGTTTACATTTAATTATTACACGAAGCTTGGCGCCTTTTTTTATGTCTTAATGGTTGTTTGTTTTGTACTTGGGAATAAAATGACCTCAGCGGGAAATGTGATTTTGATACAATATGCTGCGCCGATCTATGTGGCTTTATTTGGTTTTTATTTTCTAAAAGAAAAATCTTCAAAAGTAGACTGGCTAGCAATTATTGTGATTTTTAGTGGCTTATGTTTCTTTTTTCTTGAAGAAATTTCTGCTGATCAATTACAAGGTAAGCTGATGGCTTTCTTATCCGGAGTTGGTTTTGCGGGGTTAACTATCTGTATGCGAAAAGAAAAAAATCAAAACCCAATTCATTCAGTTCTTATTGGAAATTTTCTGACTTTTTTTATTTGTTCTCCCAGTTATTTTAATGGCTCATCGAGTAGTCTTGAATCATGGTCTCTTTTAATTTTTCTTGGTATAGTTCAATTGGGGTTTTCGTATATACTTTATAGTACGGCTATAAAGCATGTAACCGCACTGGATGCTATAATTTATCCAGTGATTGAACCAATTATTAATCCATTATTAGCATTTTTAATCTTGGGAGAATTAATGACAGCTAAAGCGATTTTTGGAGGTTTTCTTGTTCTTTTAGGCGTTGTTGGAAGAGGTATAATAAAAAGCAATGAAGGAAAATATTTTTAAGAAAAATCACTCTTTCGAAAAAAATTAATTGCATTTTTTCGTTTCTCTTTATTCGATATTTTATTACAATTG
>JAOHKG010000037.1 GCA_028101095.1 Fidelibacterota bacterium
CAGAAAGAGATAATCGTTTGAATTTTGCAAAATCAATAATTATCGAAGAGAATAGAAAAATGATGCATGAGACATTGAAGCGTTATTTTGGTGAAACTCTTAGTGAAAAGATTTTATCACAGAAAGGTCATTTGGAAGGAGAAAATAGGTGGGTTACCATTCTTTTTGCAGATCTTAGTTCCTATTCAACCATCACAGAAAAAATGTCACCTGAGGTAGCATTGGATTTTTTAAATGAATATTTTACAAAGATGCATAATGTCATCAAAGAATTTGACGGGCATACTTTAAACTATATTGGAGATGCTGTAATGGTGGTATTTGGTGCCCCAGAAAAACTAAAAAACCATGAAAATCAAGCTGTAAAATGCTCTCTGAAAATGAAAGAAGAGCTGAACAAATTAAATACTATTTGGGATGAAAAAGAAACATCTCGGTTCTGGAAAAATCATGGTATTGAATCAATTACAATGAGAATTGGTTTACATACAGGGAGTGTCATAGCCGGTAATATCGGAAGTCAGGAAATGCTTCAATACACAACTATTGGTGATACTGTTAATGTCGCAGCTAGACTTGAACAAGCGAATAAGGAGTATGGTACAGATATCTCTTTTAGTAGTGAAATTCATACAGCTTTAACGAAAGAACTGTACGAAAAGGCTAAATTAAGTGGTGAAATTATGCTTAAAGGAAGAGGAACTTCTACCAAAGTGTATTCAATTTAAAATCCCTTATTATAAAAGATTTTTTCTTACCTATTAAAGTTCCAATTTTACATTTAGTATATTTTAAATAAATTTATTTTAATCTTTTAGGAGGGATTATTTATTGTGAAACATATAACATATCTATTACTAACTTTAATAATTTTACTAACAATAAGTTGTGAGGATTATTATGGCGAAAAACCAGAAGAAATCATTCCAACTGAAGTAATATTATGGGGGACTGTCTATTCCGTAGAAAGCACAGATAGCTTAAATATCAGCAGTTTAGAGGAGAATGAACTAACAGGAACCATCCCTTCAACAATAGGTTATTTGACCAATCTGAGATATCTAAATCTAGAGGATAATGAACTAACAGGAGTGATTCCAGCTAGTATAGGTAATTTGACCAATCTGACGTATTTAAATTTAATGGATAATAAGCTAACAGGAGCGATTCCAGCTAGTATAGGAAACTTAATAAATTTAAATCATCTAGACTTAGATCATAATTACCTATCTGGTTCCATTCCCTCAAGTATAGGAAACCTTAATAGTCTAACTTATTTAAATTTAGGAGACAACCCATTTACAGGTTCTATTCCACAAGAAATATGCAACCTTGTTAATTTAAACTTTTTAGATATCTCTGATAGCTACGAACGTGGTGGCAGTCTAGGAGGTTTAATTCCAACAGAGATAGGAAATTTGATTAATTTAACATCATTGAGATTAGATGGTAACTTCCTCACAGGTCCTATTCCTCCAGGAATTGGGGATATAATTAATCTAAGAGAATTGATCTTAATGGGCAATCAACTTTCAGGAGAGCTACCTCAAAGCATTTGTAATTTGACAAATTTAAGATACTGTTTTTTACAGTATAATCAGTTCTGTCCTCCCTATCCATCTTGTGTGGAGGATTATTTAGAATATCAAGATATAAGTCAATGCAATTAATATTGCAAAATAATCATTCTATAGTTAGCAGAAAAAAGACTGTGTTATTATTTTTTATAGATTTTAATATAATTAAAAAATAAAATAAAAATGAGAAATTATTTATCACTACTATTTGATTGGTTATGAATTGGGAATGCCCATACTTTTTAAAAAAATAATGAAAATATCAAAGTTGAATTAGGCGAGTGCCATCCTCATTTTTTTCAATTATCTATTGTGTACCATCACCTTGATAGGTACCATTTTTCATAGACTTCTTATAATATTCCACCGCTTCTTTTTCTTTCTTTCGTCTTAACTTATTTTTGATTTCAGTAGCTGCTTGGCCTCTAGTCATCTTCCCATCAATGATCTCATCCTTAAGGCCCATCTTTCTTGTAATAGATTTTTCTTTTTCAGGCACACCATCTTTTTTGATAAAGTCATTAATATCATCAGGATCAGTTAAACTATTTCCATCTCCATCTATCCATCCTACTGAGAGTTCTGGTTTAGTTTTAAAAAGATTACAAACTTTCTTATTGTTACTGACAACAATATTTTCATTAGTAGTAATATCTTTTCTTTTTTTCTTTATAGACTTTTTTCTCATTTAGGTATTATGTTTTTAAGCTATTTTGTAATGTTTTGAATTCATTGAAATATACAAACAATTATGCACTTATGCAGAGTGCTGAATATTTTTTTTACTATTTTTTATTAAAAAACAAACCCAATATTTTGTAAAAACTTCCGTTTTCTTTCTCATGGGATTTTAAATTACAATTCCATTTTCAGCACATATTAAGCCAAAAAAAAGTCATAGTTTTTTTACTTTATCAATTAACTATTTTTCCTGCGAATAAAACTACATAAAACTTTTTCAATGATCAAAAGAGGTGTTAAGCTAACCTATTTGACCTTTTAGGGATTCATATTTATATTAAGTGCCACATATTATATTAATATCAACTAAAAAATGGAGTCAATATGTATCTAAGTTCGTTATTACTCGCCGATGATTATGTTGGAATGTCATTCTGGCTTGCTACTGCTATTATGCTTGCTTCCACAGTGTTCTTTTTTGTTGAAAGAGGAGATGTAAAAGGTAAATGGAAAACATCCATGACTGTGGCAGGTTTAGTCACAGGTATTGCCTTCTGGCACTATTTATACATGAGAGAAGCGCACCTTGCAGGAGATGTTACCACTGTATTTAGATATATGGATTGGTTGGTTACAGTTCCTCTGCAAATCATAGAATTTTATCTGATTCTAGCTGCGGTTACCATTGTTCCTGCATTATTATTTTGGAAATTATTAGGTGCTTCATTAGTCATGCTAATATTTGGATTTTTAGGCGAAGTTCAATTAATTGATGCGGGATTAGGCTTTGCTATAGGAATGGCAGGATGGATTTATATCATTTACGAAGTTTTTGCAGGAGAAGCCTCAAAACTAAGTCTCGCAAGCAACAACAAAGGTGGGCAATTTGCATTCAATTCTTTACGACTAATTTTAACCGCTGGTTGGTCAATCTACCCAATTGGTTATTTCCTGGGTTACCTTGGTGGTGGAGCAGACCTTGGAACAGTGAATGTAATCTACAATATTGCAGACCTAGTAAACAAAACTGCATTTGGTTTAGCAATTTGGGCCGGAGCAACTATGGATTCACAAACAGAAATGGATTCATAAGAATTTCTAATAAATAGATTTATACTTTATTTACTAATTTAAAAGCCTTACTTAATTGTAAGGCTTTTTTATTTCTATTTATTGACCTTCATTCATTTATAATTATGAAAAGTAGATAGGATTGGAAGACATACTTTCAGAATATGAATTTTCAGGTTATTTCTTAGCCTTATTTTCCCATGAATAATTTTCCTATTTCAGTGATTATTTATATGAAAACGCTCAAATCGCTTTTTATTCTTGTTTCCGACACTTCATGTTTTTTATATTAAGTTATGATAAATAATTTAAATTGTATAATAAATAGCCCAATATCAAAGTTTTTCTCCTGCATTCAAAAGAGTCTTATCTGGTTTATATTAATTTTATCATTTTCTTTCAGCTCTAGCCACTCTACAAAAAAGCCATATGAAATTTTGAGTTCATTATCACAGGACAATGGATGGAACTACGTATCCACTCAAAATAATATAAATCTAAGTACTAAAGATATAAATCAAGGAAATACTCTAGCAGTAAAAGTTCAGAAAGAGACTGATATTCCGCCTGAGGTGATTACAAATATATTGATGGATATCAAAAATTATGGAAGTTATTTTAAAAGTTCAAAGTCTCTTAAATTTTCTGAAGTCCGAAGAGAAAAAAATTTGGTAGAGGGTCATCACTTTATACCAGTCAATATTCCTTTTATAAAAAGTCGTGAATATTATTTTAGAATGCACCCAAGTAATTATCAGACAAAACAAACAAACACATTTTTGCACTGGTATTTAATTGAAAATAACTTTTCCATTGATAAACAGCCTGATTGGAATTTTAGTACGTCAATTTATTTAGATGTTGGTGCAGGAGTATGGAATAAAGAAGATTTAGCTAATGGAAATTATCTCTTATCTTATCGTCTTATACTAAATCCAGGTGGTTCACTTCCTGATGCCTTAATCGATAGACTAAATAAGGTAAGTGTAGTTAATATTTTTGATGATATCATGCACGAAGCTGAACGCAGAGTTTCGATGGGTTTCTAAAAATCCCTTAATTAAATACTCAGCTATTTAAGTATAGAAAATTCAACTAATTCTATTCTTATTATAGATGTGTCAAAATAATTGTTACCGACACACTATTATTTAGTTTACTTTCTATTAACTATTTAATTTTATTCTCAATTTGGAGATTAAAATGATCAAATTTATTACACCTTTCACCCTTTTTTTTAGCGTTGCATTTTCTCAATACTGCATAGCACCTGATGGATCAGATGGTGTAGAATTATGGAATGAATGTTACTCTATTGAGAATACCACGGAAATACTTTTGAGTCCGTTTAATATGTTTGGATCAACTGGAGACGTCTTAACGGGCGAAATTCCACCTGAAATTGGAAATCTTGAAAATTTAACGATACTAAGTCTTAACTATAATCAGCTTTCTGGTGAGATTCCACCTGAAATAGGGAACCTTCAAAACTTAAATATGCTGTTTTTAAAAGGGAATCAGTTTTCAGGAGCAATCCCAGCCGAGATTGGAAATCTTGAAAATTTAACAAATTTAGATTTAAGCGATAATCAGCTTTCTGGTGAAATTCCAATTGAAATTGACAGTCTTTCAAATCTTACGGACTTATATATTGGAAATAATAACCTTCAAGGAGAATTAAGAGAAACATTATGTAATATTAATTCTTCTTTGATCGGCAACAAATTTTGTCCCCCATATCCAGCATGCTTCGATTATAATAATATTTTTCCACAAAATTGTGAGAATTTAATTTGTGATGATTCAAGTGTTGGTCTCTGGGGATGGTGTTTTAATATTGAATCAACCACAAGTCTTAATGCTCAGTATTCAAATTTGAGTGGAAATATTCCATCTGAGATAGGAGACCTTGAAAATTTAGAATCTTTATGGCTTTCAAATAATAATCTAGTTGGTGAAATTCCATCTGAAATATTTAATTTAGAAAATTTGAGTTCTCTTAGTTTAAATAACAACCAGCTTAATGGAGAAATACCATTGGTTTTTTGGAGCTCCTCCAACATTACCAGTGCCAATTTATCCTATAATCAATTATCTGGACAAATTCCTGATGAGGTTTGTAACACCTTTTCTAACCCTGAGAATATCATTCTAAAAGGAAATCAATTTTGTTCAGCATATCCTTCATGTTTAAGTGATTTTAATATGTTTCCACAAAATTGTGAAACAACAAATTGTGATGAAGGATATGTTGGATTATGGGGTGGATGCTTTCCAATCGAGACTACTACAGAAATTCAAATATATGATAATGGTTTAATTGCTAATATTCCTCCTGAAATTGGAAATTTAGTAAACCTAAATTCTTTAACTTTGTCTACAGAGTCAACCGGATCTATCCCAACTGAGATAGGAAATTTATCGAATTTAAACAGCCTAATTCTAAATTGTAATTTTTCTGGGGAAATTCCTACTGAAATTGGGAATTTAGTCAACTTAAATGTATTAGACTTAAATGGAAATCAACTCTCTCAAGAAATTCCTAACAGTATTGGGGGACTATTGAACTTAGACTATTTAGCATTAAATGATAATAGTCTCTCTGGGGCAATACCCACAGAAATAGGGTTATTAGAAAACTTAAAAAGTTTATATTTACAAAACAATCAATTTACTGGTTCTATAACGTCCGAACTGGGTAACATGGCAAATTTAGAAAATTTAGTTTTATCAAATAATGATCTATCTGGGGCCATTCCATCTGAACTAGGTTCGTTAGAAAGCTTAAAAACTTTAGACCTAAATCAAAATCAATTAACAGGTGAATTACCTAGCCAAATAAGTTCAATTGATAGCTTGTTTGTAATGAACTTAAGTCAGAACCTATTGACTGGAGAGATTCCAAGTGAGTTTGGAAATTTTGGATATTTAAGTCAATTAGACTTATCCCATAATGAACTAAATGGAAACATTCCAACCGAACTTGGCGGATTGACAAATCTAAGAATTTTAAATTTAAATAATAATCAATTAACTGGAGAAATCCCCATTGAACTGGGAAATTTAACAAATTTAAGAGGTCCATATGGCCATCATGGAACGGCTCTCGGTCCCGGTCTAGATTTATCCTATAATCTACTAACAGGTTCTTTCCCTTCTGAAATTGCTAGTCTTGAAAATCTTTTTGGAATTTATGTTAATGATAATTTCCTTTCTGGAGAAATACCACAAGAGGTTTGTAGTATGGGTGACGGCTGGGGATATAGTTATCATTTGCGATTTGGCAATAACAACTTCTGCCCATCGTATCCTGAATGTTTGACACAAGAACAACTAGGAGTTCAGAATACAGAAAACTGCGAAGAGTTATCTTTATCCGCTACTTTAATACCAAAGGAATATGAACTATATAACGCATATCCTAACCCCTTTAATCCTTCAACAGCGATAAAATTTCAAATCCCTGAAGCTAAATTTGTCCAAATTAAAATATTTGATATCCAAGGAAGGATAGTAAATGTATTGATGAACAAGAATATTGCTTCTGGAATTCATTCAGTTGTGTGGAATGGTAAAAATAATGTTGGTGAACATCTAGCTGCTGGAATGTATTTCTATAAATTAATAGCAGGTGATTTCAGCCAAACAAAAAAAATGATTTTACTAAAGTAATAAAACATCGAATATTTAAAAAAAATAATCAATGAGATATATCTTAAAAACTTTGTGTTTCTTATGCATGACTTCGTCTATTTTTGGAGAGAATATAGATTTAAGCTTAGACTGGGAACTGAATGATAATTATCAATTATCTGATGGACTAGAAAATATTGTGAATAATGGTATCTCTGATTTACCAAATATGAAAGGCTTTATCATTATTCAATCTGGTCAAATAATATTTGAAGATTATTACAATGGTAGCTCGGAGAATGAAAGTTATAATATCTATTCAGTTACAAAAAGTTTTGTTTCGACATTGATTGGACAAATGTTTAGTATGGGAATGATACCGGACCCCGATTCTTCAATGTCATATTTTTTTCCTGATTCATTTATAACCGAGGCTAATTATTTAGAGGATTACACTTTGAAAAATGCCTTAACAATGTCTACTGGATATATTGAAGGTTATCCAGATTTTTGGTGGGATTACGTAAATACGATGGATTTATTGACGATGGACCATTCCTCTCCAGGAACTTTTTTTTACAATAACAGCGCATGCCATATAAATTCACATGTAGTATTTTATAATAGCGGCTTAACACCTTACTTTTTTGCTAGTAATTACCTATTTCCTTTTTTAGGCATCCAAGAACCGTGGTGGTTTTATGGAAATACACTTGGAATAAATGATGGATCAGCAAACTTATATTTAAATTTAAGAAAAATGGTGAAACTAGGTCAGCTATATTTACAGGATGGTTTTTCTGGCGAGAATCAAATTCTCGATACTCAATGGATAGAAGATGCTACATCTCCTAAAATTGAAGTGGGAAATCAATTATTATGGCCTGAACTCGCTGATTATGGATATTTATGGTGGATACCTGATTATGAGGGTGCTTATTTGGCTTATGGTTATGGTGGACAATACATCGCTGTGATTCCACAATTCAATCTGGTTATTGGCTCACATTCATCAGATAATGGTCCGGATGAATCTTATTCACATGCAGATAATCTTAGAGATATTATTTTTAGTGAAATAGTACCTTTTTTTGAAGATCAAAGTTTATTAATTGATAAAAAATTACATCCAAATAACATTCAGCTGGAACAAAATTATCCGAATCCATTCAACCCCTCTACAACAATAAAATATCATCTATCCAAGAGTTCATTTGTTGAGATCTCAGTTTATGATTTGCTTGGAAATATGGTGAATACACTAGTGCATGAGAATCAGAGTTCTGGTTCTAAATTAATTCAATGGAATGCCACAAATAATCAAGGTAATCCTGTATCTGCTGGGGTTTATTTGTATAAAATTCAATCAAATGGTTTTAATCAAATAAAAAAAATGATTCTACTGCGTTAATTAGATTCTACAATCTTAGTTTTGAAGCAGTCTTTAGTATTGGTGTTTTTTTATTCATATTTTCTGCTACTAATTTTTAATTGATTTAATAAAAATTAATAAAGTTTATTGTCTATTGAAAAACTCATAAATAAATTGAGTTACATCTTATTTTAAATCCAAACAAAATTCATATAAATCACAAATGCAAAAAATATTTCTTAATTATTTATACAATTTCCTCATATGGAACACTCTTCAGTCAAGATATTGAAATAATATCTGAAGGAGAAGTTCGGTCATTCAAAGTCAATATTCCTGATGACACCAATGATCCATTACCACTGATAATACTAATGCATGGTTTAGGTGAAACAAATTCAAATATGTATGGGGTTGCAAATTACTTTTCAAATAGAAATTTTATTGCAGTTCGACCTCAATCTGGAAGTTACTTAAATAGTTCTGGCAGTGGTTACACAACTCTTTGGAATGCCCTAGCTGACACTCAAAAGTTTGATGATGTAAAATTTATTGGCGATTTAATTGATTACATGCTTATCAATTATGACTTTGTAGATCATGATAGAATTTATGCTGCAGGATACTCAAATGGTGGTTATATGACTTACCGACTATCTTGTGATCTATCCAATAGAATAACTGCATTTGGATCTGTTGCAGGAAACATGTACTTAATAGATGATGGGTTTGATTGTACCGATCAAGGTCGTGATATTCCCATAATACATATTCATGGTACTGGAGATACATTTAACCCATATTACCCTGGAGGTTATGGCGTTTTTGGCGATGATATTATTGGAGATCAGTATCTTACTATTGGAGAATCAATTGATTTCTGGAGCGACTATCACCAATACAACACAGTAGAAATCGATACAATTCTAAGTGATGTATCTATAAAATACACATACAGCAATGATAGCCTAACAAGCAATTTTGTTCATATTAAAGCTGAAAATGGCGGGCATATTTGGTTTTATGGAGATACCTGGGGATTTAGCTCTACTCAGGAAATATTAGATTTTTCTTCTCAATACAAACTATCTGATTTTATAGTAAATATTGAAGATACCAATAATGATGGACTATTTAATATTGAAGATATCAATATCGTAGTT
>JAOHKG010000038.1 GCA_028101095.1 Fidelibacterota bacterium
CCTCTGGTTTATACACCTTAGATAGCCTTAAGACCCTAAACCTTAGTAACAACTTACTCACTGGTGAAATTTCTCATGAGATTGGCAATTTATTAAACCTTTCAGGTGTTACAACCTATGCACATAATAGCATGACCCAATATGATGCTCTCAATTTATCAGATAACTTATTTACTGGAATTATACCTGAAAGTATTTGCGATTTGAATCTAGATTGGAGTGATAACTATATGAATGAAAATCAAGGATTTAGTATCTCAAATAATCAATTTTGTGTTCCCTTCCCTTCTTGTATTGAGCCTTTTTCTGGAAATCAAGATACATCAAATTGTAGTCTCTTAACTTCTCCTATTGAGGGGAGATGGTTAGCACCTTTGTATGGTCAACCAGCAAACACCATGTACGAATTTATTAATGATCTTAGGTATACTTACTATTGCGATGATTATACCACTAATTGTGATTCTACTTACTGGAATTCATTGGATTTAAGTGATGCCATTCCAAATCCAAATCCATATATTTTTACAAATGATACCTTAATTGTCGACATATTTTTTGGAAATATTTGGCAGCGATTTGCAACATTTGGATGTGATGGAGCTATGGTTTCCTTAAGTGATACAACATATGGTGAGTGGAGTTGGTATAGAATAGGGACGGATCCTTCAGAATGTGAAAATCAAGAACTTAGATTTTCGGATAATATTAATACACCTGAAAAATTTAGATTAAATCAAAACTACCCTAATCCGTTTAATCCAATCACAACCCTTAAATATGATTTATCACAAGATGCTTTTGTGGATTTAACGATATATGATATGCTTGGGAATATAGTGAGCACCCTTGTGAGCGAGAATCAAAACTCTGGTTCCAAATCAGTTCAATGGGACGCTACAAACGATCAAGGAGATCTAGTTTCTGCTGGAGTTTATTTGTACAATATTCAAGTTGGCAATCATAATCAAACAAAGAAAATGATTCTTCTAAAATAATAACAAAATTTTCATTAATTAAGACAACGTAAAAAAGAGCAAATTCAGATTTTTTTTACGTTGTTTCGATTGCTTTTTTCTAGTCGTACCCTCGGTTGGAATCAAACCAACATCTAATCATTAGGAGGGGCACGATGGTTCTAATACTGTTGAACTTAGAGGATTGTGTGTCAAATATGTGTCAAAAGTATTTGCTCATAATCCCCTTGGGGATTAGATGTATCTTTGTGTGTCAAAAACAGGCACTAGATGTATCTTTTTAAGATAAGATTTCCTGCGCTTCCATCCACTTATCCATCGCCCCTTTCCCACCTGCATTATAATATTTAAGCCAATACTTACCTAAACCATCAACATCATCCGCATCTGGTATACTTTTAGGGACTCTGTAATATTTAATTCTTGCCATTTGACAGGAAAATTTTAAAATATAAGTAAGGATAATTGTGCCTTAGTCGGAAAGAAAGAGTGATGACTTTACGCTAGAGTAAACAAAAAAGCCCAGATAGCTCGTGGATTTTCTAGTTCTTATATACTTAGTTTTATTTTAGTAAGACCATCTTTTTTGTAGATCTGTATTGACCTGTTTGGATAGAATAGATGTACATACCGGCAGACATAGCTTCACCACTATGATTAGTCGCATCCCATCGAAAAGAATGATATCCTGCAGACTGTTTTACATTAATTAAAGACTTTATACTTTTGCCCATAACATCATATATATTTATACTTACTAATGCATCCTCTGCTAGGTCATATTTGATTTGTGTTGCGGGATTGAATGGATTTGGGTAGTTCTGATGTAAAGCAAAGACATCTGGAGTCACCTGATTATCGATGGCAAGAACCGCAACTTCTACTACCTCTGAGAACTCACTCTGATTACCAGCATGATCCACTGCCGCTACACGATAAGAATGAACCTCACTAGAGATATAATTCTCATCAACATAAAAAGCATCTGCTGTTTCTATCATTTCAAATCCTGACATAGAAGTCTTCTCTACCATAAAGTATTGAAAGTCTTCATCTACACTTTCATTCCATGAAAGCTCTACGGTATTATCTGCTAGCATAGCCATCACTCCACCAGGAACACCTGGTAAGATGTTATCTACGGAGTAACCCATCATAGGTTCAGAATGGAAAATTCCACCTGCCGTAGAGGCGACTACTTTAAACTCCGTTATTCCATCACCCTCAAATGTAGAGTCCATAAGTGTGGTTGCTTCGAAGGTATAACTTGCATTGCCAATAGCTTCTCCTGAACCTATCAGTACCCAGCCGGATGAGTCAGCAAATAAATTATCGTACCTAAAAAAGCTATAGGCTTGCCCCATATGTCCATCATAAAATCCATCTAAAAAAGAAGCATTAAACTCTACATATACTCTACCACCTTGGTCATTAGCAACATCTCTAACTGAAGTGATTTGAGGTGAAAAGTTTAACTCAGTACAAGGAACACTACTCAAAAATTGGAAATCATCCATGTAAAAGGCATCAATGGTATTCTCACCAGTATAAATACACGCTAAATTAGGATTACCAAGAGTAGCAATATATGATAATAAAGTGTTCTGGCTAAGATCTAAAGCCGTTAACTGATTGTAACGGACATCAAGATATGTCAAAGCAATACACGTACTTATATCTAAAACCGTAAACTGGTTGGAACGTATTTCAAGACTATTCAGCAACGTATTCGCACTTACATTTAAAACGGTTAACTGATTGTAACGTATATCAAGAGTAGTCAGCGCCGTATTCGCACTCACATCTAAAGTTGTTAAGGTATTGTCTCTAAGTTCTAGTGTAGTTAGGGCAGTAAATGCTTCAATGCCCGTTAGGTCACTGATTTCAGAATATCTTAGATCAAGCTCGGCAATGACCTCTGCAGTTTCTGTTAAAATCGATCCATCTAAAACATCATCATGTCCTAGGTCGATTAGTTTTTGTTCAAAGTTAGTATCTGGAATAGCAGTTGTTTGCGACCAAACCAAAGATGTAGTTATTAGGACTATGATAACCTTTAGAATTGTATTCAAAGTACTTTTCCTCCCGCATTTTTTTTGACAATATTTAATCTTAAAATATAAACTACTTCTCAAATAAAAAGTGAGATTAAAAGTTTAAATTTATACTTATTCTTGTCGAGAAAGAGCATCCTATCTAACACCATGTCTGCTGCATAGTATAAATGAAAAAAAGAGCATGTTTCAGCTATTTCTTACATCGTTATGAGCCTTTTATACTCATTGTACCCTCGGTTGGAATCGAACCACCATCTAATCCTTAGGAGGGATTAGATGGTGCTAATATTGTTGAACTTAGGGGATTGTGTGTCAAATATGTGTCAAAAATATTTGTTCATAATCCCCTTTTGGACTAAAAATATCTTTGTGTGTCAAAAATATATCTTTGTGTGTCAAAAACAGGCACTAGATGAACCTTTTAAGATAAGATATCCTGTGCTTCCATCCACTTATCCATCGACACTTCCCCTCCTCTGTTGAACCTTTTATCGATATTCAAGACACTTCGAATTGGTCTTCAGTAACATCCCAAATTGAAGGAAGATGGTTAACAACAGCTATGCTAGGTCAAACAGCCAACACCATGTATGAATTCATAGATGATTTAAGATATACTTACTACTGCTCAAGCGATACGAATGAGTGTGATTTAAGTTATTGGAATTCATTAGATACAAGTATTTAACGATATATGATATGCTTGGGAATCTAGTGATAACCCTTATTAGCAAGAATCAAAACTCTGTTTTAAAATCAGTTCAATGGGATGCTACAAACAACCAAGGTGAGCTAGTTGCTGCTGGATTATACCTCTATAACATTAAAGTAGGCAATCATAGCAAATCGAAAAAATTATTCTTTTAAAGTAAAAAATTTTCTTTTATGAAAACGATAAATATTTATATCTGGGAAAATTTTTTAAGTAGGATTTTAATTAATCAATATCGTAATTTTTTATATGAATAATCATATAGACAGTTTATCAAACAATGCAATGGTACAAAATGTCTTGACTCAGAAAAGCATTGATTACTATTCGTGGTCATTTTCACTTTTCGTCCTTATTATTTTAACCTTCATTATAAAAATTTCTTTTGATAGAAATTCAAATACAGTCTCTAATCACAAAGCTTTCTCAAATTTATTCTTTCTATTTGCTTTAGCAACTTTTTTGATAATTTCTGTAATTAAGGTTTCCCTAGTTTTATCTTTGGGTCTTGTTGGAGCTTTATCAATAGTAAGGTTTAGAACAGCAGTTAAAGAACCTGAGCAAATAGTGTATTTATTTATGTTAATTGCTGTTTCTATTAGTGCTGGTGCTAATCAAATATTAATAGCTACTACTACGACAATAGTCTTTTTTACTTTTAGTCACTTTATTTCAAATTCTAGTCAATCAGTGAGTGTTAACTGCGATTATTGTAAGGTTATTTTCAGCTCAAAATTAAGTGATAGAAAAGAGCTTAAACTTAATGAGTTATTTGAAGAAAACGACGAAATAAAAAATATTTTAAGATACTCAGATGACAGTGAATTTACCGAAGTAACATTAAGCGTACATTTTTCGAACCTAAATTCTTTTAGAAAAATAAAAAGTGAATTGAAAAAAATAGATGAAAATATTAGGATTAATTACCATTCGTCCATCAATATATAAAAATTCTATATTAAAACTAGTTCTACTTCTTTCTATTATTTTTATTTTTGGATTTTTAGTGGGTAGTCTTATTGCTAAGAAAGGTTATCTCCCCTACCTCCACATATAACTACAAATAATGAGGCTTAACCAATACTCTTACCCTATAATAAATTATTTTCTTACATTTATTATTGGTTTAGTGGTCGGTGTTAATTTTTTTTATGGAAACCAAACAATACAATTTAAACATTTCATAGAAGAAGTTTTTCGTAACCCAAAAGAAATAATAAATAACTTAAGTGACACTAAGCCCCCCGGGGATACGTTATCATTATATATTAGCAAAAAAAACTTTTCAATATTATCAGAAAAGCGTAAATATAATTTATTAAATAGTTATATTTATAAATTAAATAATTATAAGGATAAATTTGACCATAAAAAAAATATTGTTGAAGTAAAAGCTAAATTTACTTTTGAAAATATTGTTTCGGATTCAAAGATTAAATTATTGGGCTCTAATTTTGATCACTGGGGAAATCCTAACAAATGGAGTCTAAGGATTAAACTTAAAGATTTTGGTTTTTATAGACAGACAAAGCAGTTCAACCTTTTAATCCCGCATACAAGAGGGTTTTTATTTGATTATTTATTAAATAAGATATCTTCTGATTATGATTTTATTTCTTTGGAATATGTACCTGTTCAATTATTTATTAATGGGAAAAATAATGGTATATACTTATTTGAAGATTTTCATAATAAATATCTAATAGAAAAAAATCAAAAAAAAGACTCTATGATATTTAAATTTAAAAGTAATAATAAAATTAAATTGAAGCATCCAAATGAAAAAAAGATATCCAAAAATCAGACTGATTTAAAATTATTTTTAGAAGAGAATCCAAGTCATTTTTTTAGCATGATTGATGAAGAAAAAATGATAGTATTTTTAGCAATAAATTATTTATTCGAAATAGACCATACGATGATTGATGATAACTTAAATTATTATTATAATCCTCATTCCAATATGATAGAACCAACTTTGAGAGAAGGTTGGCCTCAAAAAGTTGAAAATTCGATAAAGAACAAGTGTAATATTAACTCAATAAAATATTTTTTTGAATCTAGTAGAAGGGTTAAGGAAAATATATGGCTATCAGAATATATTAAAAGTATTGTATCGCAAAATAATAATTTTGAAGAAGAGTTTTTATTTTTAGTAAATCAGATTGCTTTAAAATATAAAAAATATCTCAATTCTTTGGAATATAAAGTCTACCATTCCATATTAAATAATGAAACTGTTATAAATAATTGGGTAGTATCACAAGGTGTATTTTTAGCAAATCAATTTCTAGTTCAGTATGAAAATTATAGTGAATCACTTCAATTCTCTAATCTAGAAAAACGGACTCCAAGCTCTATTATTTTTCGTGATACAGTAAGTATTAATAAAACTATTCACTTTAAAAAAAATCAAAATCTTCTTATCGAAAAAGGAACTGTAATTGAATTTTCAAAAAATTCAAATCTTATTTTAGAAGGTTCATTAAATATAGCTGGTACTAAATCTAAGCCAGTTTATATATCGAACATTGATTCAACTTTTTCGTCAATTTTAATAAATAATTCACCTGATACATCTACTATATCAAATTGCACTTTTGAATATTTGTCCTCATTAAGATATGGTTTTTGGAACAACACAGGAGCTTTAACGTTTTATAAATCTAATGTTAAGATAGATAACTCTGAATTTCTAAATAATAATGATGGAGATGATTTTTTGAATATTACTGATACAGATTATTTTTCTATTAAAAGTTGTTTTTTTGAAAATATAAAATATGATGCCTTGGATGTAGATTTTTCGAATGGTAAAATTATAAATTCGTCATTTAATAAAATTGGTAATGTTGCAATTGATTTTTCTGGAAGTAATAGTACAATAAGCAAATGTATTATTTTCTCTATTGGTGATAAAGCAATAAGTGCTGGTGAAAAAAGCAATATTGAGATAGATAATTCAATTATTAAAGAATGTAGTTATGGTCTAGTATCAAAAGATTTATCCTTTATCGAATCTTATAAGAACTCTTTTGAAAACAATGTATATGATTTTGCTGTTTACAATAAAAAAATAGAATATGGTTCAGGGTCTTTGAACGATTTGGGTAGCTATGGTGCAAAAAAATCCTTAGTTAAAGATGGTTCATTTTTCAGTACAGATAATGATACTATTATAATTGACCAGAATAATTTACTATTAAATAAGTAGGTAAATATTTATGTACAGGTACGAAAGAAAATTTAAACTTCCTGGTGAATATTATAATCAAATAAAAAATAAAATTGAATTACATGGGTGGTTTCAACACTTTAAAGAAAGAAAGGTAAATAACATTTACTTCGATGATTCGAATTTTAATATTTATAGTGATTCTATTAATGGTCATCTAGATAAAGAAAAGTATAGAATACGTTGGTATGGGAATCTATTCCTTAATAAAAATGAAGAAGCTATTCCTTCGAACTTTGAGATTAAAATAAAGAGAGACTTACTTAATTATAAAAAAATATACAAGTTTGGTAATCTAAAAATTTTAAAAAATCAAACGTATTCAAGTTTGAACCGATGTATTAAGAAACAAATAACAAATAATATTCATGATCTAAATATTCGATATATTGAAAATCTTGAACCTCAATTTATAAATCAGTACACTAGAGAATATTATATTGATTTGAAAGGTGAGATTAGATTGACAATAGATAGAAATCTTAGTTACCATGCTATAAGACCGTCAATAAATTATATTGGTAAAATATCTGAAATTATCATAGAACTTAAATTTACATCTACAAGCGTGTATAAAAATTTTATTCTAAAATCAAATTTAATACAAAATTCCAAGTTTATGTCAGGGATAGATAGGTTAATGCTATAATTAGTCTTAAAGAGCAAAAATGAAGGATAAAAAAACACACAAATGCAAATGGGGACTAGATGAACCGAAAAAAGTGTGTGTCAAAAGTGTGTCAAACGTAAAATACACCCCCCTTCAAAACACCATGTATGCTACATATACTAAATGAAAAAAAGAGCATATTTCGGCTCTTTCTTACATCGTTATGAGCGTTTCTCTAAGGGAGTACCCTCGGTTGGAATCGAACCAACATCTCATCCTTAGGAGGGATCTATTCTATCCATTGAACTACGAGGGCATTTAATTAAGCAAGAGATATATTAAATACTATCCTACCCCTCTAACTTGAGATTTTTATGTTCTACAAGAATTAATTTTACTGAAGAATCATCTATATTTTGCATTTTATGTTTTACCACTTTATTGCCATGGCCTGCAAAATTATCAGGAATTTTCATTTCATTCTCAGTTCCATCAAAAAGCGTATTCTTCATATTACCGCCATTTAATGCAAAATAGGTAATAACCCCATGCTCATGCATTAGATCACCTTCCCCTGGCTCAAAAACAACCTCTAGAACCTTTACTTCTTCATTATCTAAAAGAACTTTATATACATCAGGAGAAACTAACTCAGGAAGCTCGAGGTCTAATCGATAAGGCTCATGAGTAACCAATCTCTCAACTAAATATATTTTAATTTGGGTATCACCAACATTTTTAATCTGATGCCTGTCTTTTGAGGAATTGTGAATAGCAATACCTGAAGGTATTGTTCTTTCACTTGAGGTTCCTTCAGGAAGAGTAATTTCAATTTTCCCTCCAGTCTGAACATATGCAGTCATTGGATAATGATCATGCATATTGTCACTTTCCCCAGGTTCGAAAGTAACTTCAAGCACCTTAACACTTTCATTTTGAAATAGTACTTTATAAATATCGGGTGAGACCTTATCCGGTAATAAAAGTCCGTCAGAATCAGTCGCGCAAGATAAAAAAACAAAGTAAAGTAAAGAAATTATTAATTTTCGCATATACTTCCTCTCTTTTTAATATTAAAGCAAAGGATCATCTATCACTCCTAAGTTCATTTGTTAAAGTTCTTGTCATTAGTTCTTCAACGCTTTTCTTTGGATCTTTTCCTTCAAAGATAACATTGTATATTGCTTCGTGAATTGGCATATCAACATTATGCTTTAACCGTAACTGATGTATCGATTTAGCTGAAAGAACACCTTCAGCAACCATAGACATTTCACCTAAAACATTTTCTAATGATCTTCCTTCCCCAATAGCTTGACCAACACTACGATTTCGACTGTGCTTACTAAGACATGTAACTATTAAATCTCCAAAACCACTAAGACCTTGAAAAGTTAAGGATTCAGCTCCCATGGCAGATCCAAGTTTTGATATTTCACCCATTCCCCTAGTTAACAATGCTGCTTTAGAATTATCTCCATAGCCTATTCCATCACATATTCCAGCTGCGATAGCAATAACATTTTTCATAGCTCCTCCTAATTCAACACCAAGGATATCATGATTTTTATATGTTCTTAGTGTATTATTGGAAAAGATTTCTTGAATTATTGTAGCTGAATTTTCATTCTTTGAAGCTGAAACAAGAGTTGTAGGATGTCCAAAAATAACTTCCTCAGCGTGACTTGGTCCGGATAATGCAACAATATTATTAA
>JAOHKG010000039.1 GCA_028101095.1 Fidelibacterota bacterium
GAATCGTATATACAGGACTATATATTTATTTCAAAAGATGACAAAAAAGAATTAATTAGAATATTCTTAAAATACGACTATCAAGGTAATTCAGTAATTGATAACATAAAAAGGATAAGTAAACCAGGACTACGTGTTTATGTTGGGGCTCTTGAAGCTCCACGTGTACTTGACGGTTTGGGGATCTCGATTTTGTCAACTTCAAAAGGTGTTTTGTCAAATAAAAAGGCAAATTTATTAGGTGTTGGTGGCGAACTTTTGTGTGAGGTTTATTAAATATCATGTCTAGAATAGGAAAAAATCCAATTAAATTACCTGAGGCTGTTAAATATGTTGAAAATAATAATGATGTTTCTGTTACGGGTCCTAAGGGTACTCTAGTTTTTAAATTTCATAAAGACATTAAAGTTAATAATGAGAATGGCTTACTTAGTGTTTCAAGGAAATCAGATAGTAAAGAAGATAAAGCATTGCACGGTACATCCCGCCAAATTTTAAATAACATGATTCTTGGTGTTTCGGAAGGTTTTGAAAAAGAATTGGAAATTATAGGTGTTGGCTATCAGGCCAAAGCGCAAGGATCTAGGTTACATCTTCAATTAGGATATTCGCACGACATATACTTTGATGTCCCTGATGGTATCATCTTGGTCGCAAATAGAACTGAAATCAAAGTTCAAGGGATGGACAAGCAATTAGTTGGCGCAGTCTCGGCTAAAATTCGATCATTTAGACCTCCCGAGCCGTATAAAGGTAAAGGTATTCGTTATAAGGGTGAGAATGTTCGTTCTAAACAAGGAAAAACTGTAGGTGCTAAATAATGGCAAATCAAAACTCTATTAATAAAAAAAATTTAAGAAGAAGAAATAGAAGTAAGAAAACTTCTCGACTTAATCCTAACCGGCTAAGAATGGTTATTTATCGCAGCTTAAAACATTTTGAAGTTCAACTGGTAGATGATTTTAAAGGTCTTACTATCGTTTCTGCGTCATCGAAAGAAAAAAATCTTAAGTCTGCAATCTCGAAGTCAGTAAATAAAACTGATATAAGCCGTATTGTTGGCGAAGCTTTAGCTGCGAAGGCTAAAGAAAATAATATCGGTCCAGTTGTTCTGGATCGTAATGGATATCCATATCATGGTCGTGTCAAAGCATTTGCAGATGCAGCGCGCAATGGTGGATTGGAATTTTAGGAGATATTGAATTGGCTATTATAAATCCAGCAGAATTAGACCTCCAAGAAGAGGCTGTTGTAAAAATAAATCGTACCGCTAAGGTTACATCGAGAGGTAAAAGGTTTCGTTTTTCAGCTCTTGTAGTTGTAGGTGATGGTAAAGGGCATATAGGTGTAGGTTTAGGGAAAGCAAATGAGGTTATTTCAGCTATCCAAAAAGGAAAAGAAATTGCTAAACGTACCATTGTAAAAGTCTCAATAATTAATGGAACTATCCCTCATGCAATTATTGGAAAGCATGGTGCAAGTAGAATCTTTTTGAAACCTGCATCGCCTGGTACCGGCATTATAGCTGGTGCATCAGTAAGAGCGGTAATGGAGCAAGTTGGGGTTCATAATATTTTAACTAAAAGGCAAGGATCAAAAAACACTATGAATCTTGTAAGTGCTACTATGGATGCTCTTTTGCGGATGAAGGATGCGGTAGCTATAGCAAATAAAAGAGGTGTTACAATTGGTGAGGTCTTTAATTAATGTCAAAAAATAAAAAAATTAGACTAACCCAAATTAAGAGTGGTATTGGGTATAAGAAAAAAGCTAAAAGTACTCTCATTGCTCTGGGCTTAAAGCGAATGCATCAGACCGTAGAACATTCTGATTCTCCTCAAATACGAGGAATGATTAATGTTATTCCATATTTATTAAAAGTTGAGGAAGTATGAAACTAAATCTTTTGACCCCTGTTGAAGGGTCGGTTAAAAATAGAAAACGCGTAGGACGTGGACATGGATCGGGACTTGGTCGATCTTCTGGTAGGGGAGATAAAGGTGCTGGTCAGAGATCTGGCTTTAAAAGACGTGCTTGGTTTGAAGGTGGTCAGATGTCTTTAGCACGCAGGCTTCCAAAAAGAGGATTTACAAACATATTTAAAAAAGAATTTCAGATAGTTAACTTAGAAAAAATAGAAGCATTAGGCTTATCCGCTATTACTGCTAAAGATTTATTTGAAAATGGTCTTATAAGATCAGTTTTAAAACCAGTAAAGGTTCTTGGTGATGGTAAATTATCATCTAAAATAGATATCACGGCAACAGCTTTCAGTTTAACCGCAAAAACTAAAATTGAAGAAGCAGGCGGGGCTGCTATTAAAGCGTGATAGATAAAATAAAAAGTATTTTTTCAATTCCGGAACTGAGATTTAGAATTCTTTTCACTCTGGGTGTTCTTATTGTAGTAAGGATCGGCGCGCATATTCCAATCCCTGGAGTAGATGGTGAAGCTCTTACTGGAGCATTCTCTAATTTTCAAAATTCATTATTCGGTTTATTCAACACTTTTGTGGGAGGCGCTTTCCAGAAAGCTTCTCTTTTCTCCCTAGGTATAATGCCATATATATCTTCTTCGATTATCATACAATTAATGGGGTCAGTTGTCCCTTATTTTCAAAGGCTTCAAAAAGAAGGAGAGGCTGGTAGAAAAAAAATAACACAGATCACTAGATATGGGACTGTTTTATTAGCTTCAATGCAATCTTATGGAGTAGTTGCAGTGTTCCTTCCAAGCCTAACTGCTGGAGGAAAATCAGTTGTCGTTAATCCTGGTTTCGCCTTTACTTTCACCGGAATAGTAAGTATGGTAACAGGTACTCTTTTTCTAATGTGGTTAGGAGAACGTGTTACTGAAAGAGGTATTGGAAACGGAATTTCTCTAATAATTATGGTTGGTATCGTATCTGCTTTTCCAAATGTCTTACTAAATGAAATAACCTTAGTTCAAGAAGGCGTCAGGGGGCTTTTGTCTGAATTTATTTTAGCAGGCATTATGTTTTTAATTATCTGCTTTGTTGTTCTACTTACGCAAGGAACAAGAAAGATACCGGTACAGTATGCAAAAAGAGTGGTCGGCCGTAAAGTTTACGGTGGTCAGAATACACATATTCCTATGAGAGTTAATACAGCTGGGGTGATGCCAATAATTTTTGCTCAGTCTATTATGTTTATTCCAAGTACAGTATCAACCTTTTTAGGTGATAGCCCATTTGCGCAATCGCTACTCAATTGGTTTTCATTTGAACACCCTATCTACTGGACAATTTTTGGTTTAATGATAATCTTTTTCACTTATTTTTATACGGCAATAGCATTTGACCCAGTACAAGTCTCCTCTACAATGAAACAGCAAGGTGGTTTTATTCCAGGTGTTAGACCAGGAAAAAGAACAGCCGAATACATAGATAATATTCTAACAAGAGTAACTCTTCCTGGATCCATTGCATTAGCCTTTGTGGCAATTTTTCCTTACATATTAATGAAAGCAATGGGGATAAATTACGATTTTGCATCTTTTTTTGGTGGAACAAGTCTCTTAATAATCGTTGGTGTTGCCTTAGATACACTTCAGCAAATTGAATCTCATCTGATGATGCGTCACTACGATGGTTTTCTATCTAAGGGTAAAATACGTGGCAGGAGAAGGATGTAATGGTTCGCGCTCGGTCTCTTAACGAAATAAATAAAATTTCTCATAGTTGTCAGATTGTTGCTGATACATTAATTATGCTTGAACCATACGTGGTTCCTGGGGCTAAAGTTTCTGATTTAGATAAATTAGCAGAAAAATTTATAATATCAAAAGGTGCTAGGCCGGCTTTTAAGGGTTATATGGGCTTTCCTTCTACTCTATGTGTCTCAATTGAAGATGCTGTTGTTCATGGTATCCCAACTGAACAAATTCTTGAAGAAGGGCAGATTGTAGGAATAGATTGTGGAGCCGAAGTCGATGGCTATTTCGGAGATCATGCTAAATCTTTTCCAGTCGGGAAAATCGATAATTATAAAAAAGAACTACTTAAAATTACCTATGAATCTTTATTAGCTGGAATCGAGCAAGCTAAACCTGGAAATTTCGTCGGTGATATTGGTTGTGCTGTTCAGACACATGCGGAAAACCATGGTTTTTCTGTTGTTCGTGAACTAGTTGGACATGGTATAGGTACTAAGTTACACGAAGAACCTCAAATTCCTAATTATGGAAAATCAAAACAAGGTCATAAATTAATTGAGGGAATGTGTATAGCAATTGAACCAATGATTAATCTTGGAAAAAAAGATATATATACTGCAGATGATGGTTGGACTATCTTCACAAAAGATGGGCAGCCATCTGCTCATTTTGAACATACCATTGCAATTACTAAATCTGGACCAAAAATATTAAGTGTGGGAACAAATGGCTAAAGAACAACCAATTACAATTGATGGTGTTATTAAAGAAACATTACCTGGAGCAATGTTTAGAGTGGAAATAGAGATAGGTGGTAAAGCTCACGAGGTCCTAGCTCATGTAAGTGGAAAAATGAGAATGCACTTTATAAAAATATTACCTGGAGATGTGGTGACCTTGGAGATTTCACCCTATGATTTATCTCGAGGAAGAATTACATATAGGCAAAAATAAAAATGAAAGTTAGACCATCAGTAAAAAAGATTTGTACAAAGTGCAAAGTTATTAAAAGAAAAGGTGTTGTTCTTGTTATATGTGAAAATCCTAAACATAAACAACGTCAAGGATAGGTGAAAAAATGGCACGAATTGTAGGTGTAGATATACCAAGAAATAAAAAAGTACCTTATTCATTATGTTATATACATGGAATTGGACTAACAACAGCTAAGCTTTTATGCAAAAAAGCAAAAGTTGATGAGAATTCTAGAGTACAAGACTTAACTGAAGAAAGAGTTGTTGCTTTGAGAAATGCTATCTCAGACTTGGGTTATAAAGTAGAAGGTGAGTTAAGGTCAGAAGTAGCAATGAATATAAAAAGACTCAAAGATGCAGGTGCTTACAGAGGTCTTAGGCATCGACGGGGTTTGCCTTCAAATGGGCAGCGAACAAAAACAAATGCGAGAACAAGAAAAGGTAAGAAGAGAACAATTGGTCTAGGAAAGGCCTAATATTAAATAAGAGAGATAAAATTTTGACTGATAAAATTGTAAAAAAGAAAAAGAAAAAAAGTGTAGATCCTCAAGGAATTGCACATATAAAATCTACTTTTAATAATACCCACGTTACACTTACTGATAAATATGGTAACGTCTTAGTATGGGAAAAAGCAGGAACATCAGGATTTAAAGGTTCAAGAAAAAGTACTGCTTATGCAGCAACTATGGCCGCTGAAAAAGCTGCTCAAGCTGCAATATCACTTGGTTTATCTAGCATCGACGTCCAAGTTAAAGGACCTGGTGCAGGTCGCGAATCTGCAATAAGAGCATTAGCTGTTGCAGGCTTACAAATAACAAGTATTAAAGATGTAACGCCTCTTCCTCACAATGGTTGTAGGCCTCCAAAAAGAAGAAGGGTTTAAGGCTCAGATTATGGCAAAAGTAACAACTCCAAAAGGAAAATTAGTAAGAAAGTTTGGTGAAAACATATTTGGTAACCCTAAGTATGATAAACTCTTAAATAGAAAGCCATATGCACCAGGACAGCATGGGCAAGGCAGAAGGTCTAAGCTTTCAAATTATGGCATACAGCTTCAAGAAAAACAGAAAATAAAGTTTATGTACGGCCTGCTTGAAAAACAATTTAAACTTACTTTTCAAAAAGCCGACAAAATGGAAGGTGAAACTGGAACTAATATGTTGCAATTATTAGAAAGTAGATTAGATAATATTGTTTATCGAGTCGGATTTGCCCCTTCTAGACCAGCGGCGCGACAATTAGTCAGCCACAAGCATTTTCTTGTTAACAACAAAGTAGTTAATATACCTTCATATATCGTTAAACCTGGTGACACAGTCGAAGTCCGTGTCAAAAGTAAAAAAATGGATATCATTCTTGAGTCCATGCGTAGAATTAAGGGAGATATTGATTTGGCATGGCTAAGTTTAGATAAGGCAAAAATGAAAGGTACTTTTATCTCTGTTCCTGATCGAGATGACATGCAATTAACCGTTAATGAACAATTGGTAGTTGAACTTTATTCTAAATAAACTAAATAGGAAATATTTTTATGTCTACAAAAGCACTTGAATTAAACGTTGATTTTAAAGAAGTTGGAAAATCTGGTAATACTGGAACTTTTTCTCTTCAACCTTTAGAAAGAGGATATGGTACTACCCTGGGTAACTCACTTCGTAGAGTTTTACTTACTAGTATTCCTGGCGCAGCAATTACACACCTAAAAATTGAAGGTGTTCAACACGAATTTTCTACAATAAATGGTATAAAAGAGGATGTCGCTGATATCATTATGAATCTTAAAAAAGTAAGATTTAAATTAATGGATAATGAACCAGATAAAATCCTATTATCTATCAAAGGGAAAAAAGTATTTACTGCTCAAGATATTCAAGATGCTAGCGATCAATTTGAAATCCTTAATCCAGATGAATACATAACAGAAGTTAATTCTAAAGGGAAAATGGATATAGAACTTAGAATTGGAATTGGTAAAGGTTATGTTCCATCTGAAGAAAATGATATTCCAAACCTTCCTGTTGGGACACTATCAATAGATAGTATCTTTAATCCTGTGACAAAAGTTACCTTTAATGTTGTTCCAGTTCCGGGAGCTAAGGATCCAATTGAGATATTAAACCTAGAATTAACAACAGATGGTTCTATTACCGCTAAAGATGCAGTCTCTTATTCTGCAACAGTTATGAGAGAACACCTGAAGTTTATTGAAGCTATCGCAAATCCAAGTGTCTTAGAAATTTCTGATGGTATATCAGACGAAACAATGGCTCTTAAAAAATTATTAAATCAAACAATTGATGAAATGGAGCTATCGGTTAGAAGTTATAATTGTCTCCAAGCCGCTGGTATCAAGTATATACATGAACTTGTTAGCAAAGAAGAAAATCAAATGTTAAAATATAAAAACTTTGGACGGAAGTCACTTACCGAGTTAGTAGAGAAGCTAGACTCAATGGGTTTAGGTTTTGGAATGGAAATTGATTCTATAATGGCTGAAGAAGGCTAAAAAAATGAGACACAACAAATCTGGAAGAAAACTTGGTAGAAAAACAGCGCATAGAAAAGCTCTTATGTCTAATCTTGCTTCTGCCTTGATTACTCACAAAAAAATCAAAACTACTGATGCAAAAGCTAAAGAATTAAGAATGTTTATTGAACCTCTTGTTACAAAAGCAAAAAAAGGCGATGTGCATTCTCGTAGAATGGTTTTGAAAAAAATACGTCATAAAAAAATTGTGCGTGAATTGTTTGACAATATTGGTCCTTCTTTTGCTGAAAGAAAAGGAGGGTATACTCGGATTACCAAATTAGGTTTCAGAGATAATGATTGTGCGCCCATTTCTATTATCGAGTTTGTGGATTTGTTAGTTGCACCCGTTTCACCGGTTGAAACAAAAGAATAATGGTTCATATCTACTTTTAAAATGAATCTTAATTGGATTGTATTTCAAAGGGCAACATTTGTTGCCCTTTTTTTATTATTTACTAAAATTTACGCACAAAATTTTGAAGTTAGAGCATTGTGGATTGTTCGTGATCATATGACTTCTAAAAGTAAAATTGATGAAGTTCTTAAATTTGCAAAAGAAAATAACTATAACCATCTATTTGCACAAGTTAGAGGAAGAGGCGATGCTTATTACACTTCAAGACTTGTCCCTAGATCACATCTTTTATTAAAAACAGATTTTGATCCCTTAAAATATATTTTAAAAGAATCAAAGAATTATGATATTAAAATCCATGCTTGGTTAAATATATATTACTTGTGGTCTTCCGAAAAGGAACCTATTCAAAAAGACCATCTTCTTTTAAATCATCCAGGTTGGTTAGATACTAAAAAACCTGATTTTATAAATGTTAAAAAAACTATGAACTTAATGGTGGAAAATAAAAAATCTAATGGTGAGGGTTTCTATCTTTCCCCAACTCATCCAGAGGTAGATGCCCATCTACAAAATATTATAACTGAATTAGTACAGAACTATAATTTAGATGGTATCCATTTTGACTATATTAGATATCATGATCTAGGGTGGGGAATGAACCCTACTGGGTTAAAGTTTTTTTTAAATTACTCTGGAAATATACCTGGTATACCATCGTTAAAAATTCAAGAAAGACCATCATTTGCTGATTATAAAAGAACAGCAATTACTGCTTTTCTAAGTAAAGCCTCAACTAGAATCAAAGCTTACCAGCCTGATTGCATAATTTCAGCAGCCGTTAAACCGAATATTAATAATGCAACAAATACATTTGGACAAGAGTGGGATGTCTGGCTTGCAG
>JAOHKG010000004.1:0-30000 GCA_028101095.1 Fidelibacterota bacterium
CTGTCCCGGATCATGAAGAGCGAGGTATCGAAGAGATCCACGTGAAGGGGGGAAGATCTGGAGAGATAGCATATATGATGGACGGAATGTATTTAAGAAATCCAATTTTTGGCTCTATTGGATCGGGTACGCGGCTAAATATGTTTGCAGTAAGGGAATTTGATTGGCAGCCAGGAGGTTTTAACGCTGAGTATGGAGATGCTCAATCTGCCGTTTCAAATTGGCATACAGCATCGGGAGGTAAAGAAATTGAATATCATTTCAAATGGGAAACAAGTTCCGTTGGTGCTTTTTTAGATGGTGATTCGGATGAAAGTAAGAATTATGATCTAAACCGTGGTTATACTGATTATAATATTGGTGTTGGTGGACCTATAATAGGAATTCCAAGGCTTACTTTCTGGGCGTCGGGGCAGTATACAACGCAAGATAAGTATAGTGTTTATGAATTTGATGATAAGATTTATCAAGGTGCTAAATATTTTCTAAATGAAGGTGATGTTAACGATGAAATTCTAAAAGAAAATAAAAAAAACCTCGTATATCCTTGGGATGATCAATCTGGTTTTCGCGGTTTTGGTTTTGATAATACTTGGGATGTTTTCGCTAAATTAAGTTATAAATTCACTAATAAGCTGAGATTTCATGGATCTTATTGGCTTGTCGAAAATCATCGACAATCCTTTAATCCAACATATCTATACTGGGATGAGGGTCGGAATGAGCTTTTTAGAGACACGGAGAGGTTCAATGTTGAAATGAATCATTCCTTATCACAAAACACTTTTTATACATTACGTTGGTCCAGGTTTCAACAAGACCAATTTCAAGGTGTAAGATGGAGGGATAATGATAAGGATGGCTATCCTAACTGGTTCGAATGGCGTCATCCGGCTGGCTATAAAGAAATATCTGATGCTGAAAATGAATTCGTGGTTCCGTTTTCTATAGGCGAGGATGGTGACACCATTAGATATACAAATATTGATGAGAGAAGTGGTTGGTATTACGGAGCTGAGCCGGGCTTGTGGAATTGGGAGTTAGCCGAAGATTTTGATGATCTCAACGGTAACGGTATCTGGGACTTTGGTGAAAATTTTGATGATACCAATAATGATAATCAGTGGAATGGACCAGACCTCGTCAAAAGTTTAAAAGAGCGCGATGGCTCTTATTGGCTTGAACCAGAAATGTACGAAGATTTTGAACCTTTTATGGATTACAATAGCATTGATCTCCTCTGGCAAAACGTCCCTGGCTACTATGGTGTCCCAAATAATTTTAGTTTTATTCCCGGAAGGCAAAACCCGTATTACTACATGCCTGACATCGCAGATGTTGCTTGGGACGAAGGTCGTGCATTTGGTGGTCATGACACTTTTTATGCTAACTCGACGGCTATTACGGATGAAGTAAGATTTGACATAACTAGTCAATTAACCGAAAAGTGGAAAATTAGAACAGGCTTTGATTATAAGTCTCATAAATTAAATTTTTATGAGGTGAAAGACCCGTGGCTCGGAGAGGGTGCCAAAATTCAGACTTTTGCGGAATATTGGCAAGATACGGGACCAGATGGTCTATTGCTTGGAGATGAGGGCTATGAAACTGCTGATGCAGGGGAGAGTAATGGCAGATGGGATAAAGGTGAAAAGTTCACAGATGCAAATAGTAATGGTAAGTGGGATGACTTTCGTGAGCCAGAAGAATTATCTGCTTATGTTCAAAATGTTTTCGAAGTTCCGTGGATGGTGATCAATTACGGTGTACGTGTGGATATGGTTCATTATAACTCTCAAGTTTGGTCGGATACATTGGGTAAATTTAGTCCTGGTAGACCTTGGTTTTATTCTGATCTAAATGATAATGATAAGTGGGACAATGGTGAGGAAGCATCTGATATTGCAGGGTTAGCGCGACAGAAAATACTACTTAAAAATTCAAATTGGTCATATAAGATCAGCCCAAGAATTGGTTTTAGTCATGTTATTACCGATAAATCTACATTTACTTTCAATTATGGATTGTACTACCAGAATCCTGTCTATCAAAACGTATATTTGAATACAAATAGCTTAGAAGATCCAGAAACCTTATTTGAAGAAGGCGAAGGCGCGGTAGGTAATGCTACAATGAATGCGCAAAGAACTCAGCAGTATGGTGCTAGTTTTAATGTGCAGGTTGGTGAAAATTGGGCATATTCCCTAGGTGCATGGGTTCGTGATATGGATCAACTAACCAGATACACTCAAGAGAGATCCGGGGTGTATCAATATAGTGTCGCATCCAATGGCGATTATGGTTCAGCGAAAGGTTTAGATCTTACTATTGATTGGAGATGGCTGTTATTTGGTTCTCAGTTTCAGTATACATATTCAGTGGCTAAAACGAATAGTGAATATGCTTGGGCAAGTATTAGCGGGCAGTATGTTGATGCTCCTAGTCAAGAGAATCTAGCCTATTATGATAGGCCACATGACTTAACGTATTATTTCTACACATTTTTACCATTTGGAGTCCAAGCAGGTTTGACAGCTTTTTATCAAAGTGGTTATCCCTACACCCCAATAATATTCAAAGGAAAAGACCCTGCAGAAGATTTAAGGCAACCTAATTCAAAAAGAGGTCCCTCTTACAAAAATGTAAATATGTCATTTTCAAAATATTTTGAAAGAATGGATCACAAATTTTCTATTGGTCTAAATATTTTTAATATTTTAGATATTAGAAATGCATATGATGTTTATGCTTTAACTGGAAAAGCTGATGATCCAGGTACTTATTTTACTGATTACGTTGGGCTTCCGGGAACTGATCCTAATGGTGTAGGAGTGTACGCAAATAAGTCCTCAGCATATTATGATCGCCCATGGCGATTGTCTCCTCCTCGAGAGATTAACTTTTTTATAAGACTGGACTTTGATTAATTATATTATGAAAAAAATACTTTTATCCTCAGCTTTTATTTCTCTATTATTTTCAATTGATGGAAAACTTAAAAACACGCAATATAGTCCAATAGATCCATTTAGGCAAAATGCTCCTGCCAAAATTGGGGATAATCCTTTTCCAACTAACCCGATGAGTGATAGAGCCAAAGGTTTTGTCGACCAAGGAAGAGTGAAGAGCGCTATTACAAACTATGGAAGTTTTATTAATTGGGACACACATCCATCGGGTATTTGGGGAGATTATTCTTATCTACCTGCTGTGTCATTTATCGGTGCTGTTCCGGGTAATAAAAATACAGCAAGTTATTCATGGCAGAATTTAGAGACTATTGTGGATGGAGATGGCGCATCTCTTTATGGTATATGGGAGTCTGGAGATGCATATGATGCTTGGTATCCAATTTCAGGTGATACAACATTTAAGGGTATCCTTTTTGAAATGAGCGAAGATAATGGACAATATAATCCTGATAACGAAAAAGCTTCAATAGAAAATATTACAGGAGAGTATCAATTCTATTTTAACCATAGTGATAGAAAAATTGTAGTCAGCTCTATTGGAAATACTGATCCGAATAAAACAACTGCTAGGATTGGATTTATTTATCCATGGGCTTTAAGACCGGCTCTAATTAGTAGAGAGGCACAATTTGACTTTTACGATTATGGTGAAGATTTAGAAGAATGGACTGAAGATGACAATTATGCTTACTATGGTGCAAATGCAGCAGAATCACATTTTATAGATACTGAATACAAAACAGATTGGCACGCATCAACTATGGCAAGAACAAACTCTCATCAAACCGAGTTTAATGCATCTGATATTTTTGAGTCTACGCCTTGGGTTTCTGGAGATGACACATATCCGGTCTTAGCGCACTCAGCGTATTCAAATACATGGCCGCAACAGTATAATTCTTCAACTGGGGAAACTGAGTCATTCTGGCCTGGATCTTGGTCTGAAGATTATAATATAAACCTACCCGGTTGTTCACAATCGAGGAAAGACCCAGACTGTTGGGAAGAAGTCCCAGGACGTTTTGTTTCAGATATGGATGTATATATGGAATTTGATGATAGATGGTCTCATCGTGCTAATAATGTAAATACTAATGATGAGTATGAGCAAACGGGTTACCCTATGGGCTTAAAAGTCCGAGCTACAGCTCATTCTTATGGGGTGTCTTATGCTGAAGATATTATGTTCGTTACGGTCAAAGTTCGCAATGAGAGTGGAGATTGGTGTGCGGAAGATGAAGATGGAAATCCAATTTTAGATATCAATGGAAACCCGGAGTGTGGCGAGGCAATGATAATGCCAGATGGGACGAAACTTAATCGTGGAAAAGGGTTTGACTATAAAGGTATGTCTCTCGGCTTTTATATGGATGCTGATGTATTAATGGGAGATTGGGCTGGTTATAATGGAGGTCTTCACACAAATGATGATGACTTCATGAAGTATTATTGGGAAAATTTTGAAGTTAATAATGAGAGAATGCTTATAAGTATGGCGATGATCGGTGATCATGATGGTGTTTCAGGTGTAGCAGGATATACTTTAGATGAACCCTCTGCATCGTCACACCCTGGAAACAACTTTGGTGTGGTAGCGACTCAATTATTGGATTCTCCGAAGGCTACAGAGCCAGTTGATTTAGATCAAGATGGTTCAATAGATGTCTTTCCGGGAGAGCCTCTGAAGATGACTGATTGGCATTGGGTTGATTGGTATCAGAGACCTGGTATTGTGTCTCCAGAGGGGAACTCAAGTAGTTGCTACGCTGGAAGTGAAGGTTGCCCTGCTGCAAAAAATAAAGAAGAAATTCTCTACAAGCTCATGGTTGGTGATACCTCTAATTTAAGTGAGGGCGAAAAAGCATGGCATTTTCATACACCTAATCCTGGAACCGATTTAGCTGCCGAGCTTAATCCTCACTTTGATTCAGTTGAAGGTCTTAAGCTTGAATCGGTTTATCAAAGAGAACCAAATGGGCTTGATTGTGTCTTGATAATGAGTTGCGGTCCTTTTGATCTTCCTGTAGGTAGAGAAGTTCCATTCTCTTTTTGTATAATCTTTGGACAAACTGAGGAAGATTTGATTAATAATGCACGTTTCGCTCAAGTGATGTATAATTCTAAATATCAAGGTTTCACCCCGCCAGCGAGACCAACAGTTCATACTATTACTTCTCAGGGTGATGTATCTATTTATTGGAATGATGATGCTGAAACTTCAAGGGATGTTGTAACTGGATATTCTGACTTCGAAGGATATAAAATTTATAAAAGTTTAGATGGTGGAAATACATGGGGTAATCCAGATGATATGATTTATGATACTGACGGCATTTTTGCAGGATGGAGACCATATCAACAATTTGATCTTAGTGCTGTTGAAGACTCTCTTCATTGTATTTACTCTAATGATAAGGATTGTCCTGATGGCCAAAATCGTGGACATGCCATTAATGGGCAAGATCCTTATTTCCCTTGGTTTAATTTAGGAACAGATACGGGTTTTGAAAGTATCACAATGGATACTGATACTGTTATTAATGGTGATAGTATGAAATACGTTTTTAAAGATGAAAATGTAATTGATGGTTTGGAGTATACATATTCAGTTGTTTCTTATGATATGGGTGTTGAGCCTCCTTTTAAAGTAAAATACAATGAGACTGACAATGGGCAATATGTTATGCAGGTTGACACGAATTTTTCTAATCCTGATCAATGGGCAAATCCGGAAGGTTATGCTTCAATAGAAAATTCAAAAGGAACTACTGTTCTTGATAGAAATTTTGTTCAGGTATATCCTGGTGTGAAGCCGATGGAAAATCTAGAAAAAATTCAAGTGGTCCCAAATCCTTATAAAGTAGGTTCTGGGTTTAAAGAATCAGAGCACCTGCGGCAAATTAGGTTCACCAACTTACCAGAAAATTGTGTGATTAAAATTTTCACACTTACAGGCGAGGCTGTGAGTACAATAACCCATAATGATCAGTCCTCTGGCAATGCATGGTGGGATTTAAGATCTATGAATAATCAAGAAATTTCCCCCGGACTATATATTTATTATGTAGAAGAAAAATGTCCAGATCCATCATCCTCTTGTAAAGAAGATGAGCCCTTCATAGGCAAATTTGCGGTGATACGATGAAGAAGTTTCTAATAGTATTTTTGATTCCTCTTATGTTGGTTGGTCAATATAGAGATATTCCAGATGTCGTTACAAAAGTAGCAACAGCAGCAGGAGGTTTTTTAAAGCTAGAAACATCTGCTCGAGCCATAGGGATGGGTGGATCTTTTGTAGCCTCAGGCAGAGGTGTTTCTGGTATTCCTTATAACTCTTCAAGTATTGCATTTATCCAAAAGAGTGAAGCTTATTTTTCACAAGTAAACTATTTAGCTGGAATACAGCATGGTGTTCTTACATATGGTACCCGTATTTCTCCTTCAGATTTTATTGGTTTGCACTTATTTTATTTAGATAGTGGGCCAATGTCTGTAACAACGGAATTATATCCTGATGGTACTGGAGAGAATTTCAATGTCTTTTCTATTGCAGCTCGAGCCACATATGCCAGAAGCTTGACAGACAGACTTAAAGTAGGTGCTTCTTTAAATTATATTAGGGATAAGATAGCTGAGACGGAGATGCAGACGGTTTCTTATGATATAGGGTCTAACTTTCAGACGGGTATTTATGGGACCAATCTAGGAATGAGTATTACTAATTTTGGTCCAGAGATACAATATAAAGGTGAAGATTTAAGTGTTCAGGTTGCGGATACAGTAGATGTAGATGGTAGTCTTCAAAGAATTACAGATAAGTTTCCATTGCCGCTTACATTTCGTTTAGGTATTGAGAATGAAATTATTGGGCCAAGTAGTTCTTTTATTAAGAATGAGAATCATAGTTTATTGTTGAGTTTTGATGGTATAAAACCAAGCGACTACGTTGTCTATGGGAGTATGGGGACAGAGTATGCCTGGCAAAAGATGTATTTTGTCAGAGCCGGAACGCATCTCAATCATGATACCGCAGGTCTAAGCTTTGGTGTTGGAGGAAATATACGACTTGGTAAAATGTTATTATCTATTGATTATGCTTTTGTGGATTATGATGTCTTGAATCATACAAACCAAGTTGCTATCGGACTGAAATTCTGATGAATAAATATATACACCAAGTAAGTTTTGTTTTACTCTTTTTTTCAGGTCAAGTTACTTTTTCACAGGAATGTAACTCAAATGCAGGATCAGATATTATAATTTGTGATGGCGATGGAAGTAACAGTAATTACACACACCTTAATGGAAGTCTTTCTTCAATAAGCAGTGGCGATATTAATTATGAATGGACCGTCTTAAATAGTGTTGGTGATGGTTCTAATGATGAAACTTTAGTCATTACTAGTGGTGAATCTGATGAAGTGGATCCTCGATTTAAATACCCAGAAGACCTTTCAGCCGATACAGAGTTTTTGGTGCAACTTAGAATTTTTAATGATGAGAATACATGTGAATCCTTAGACACTGTTTCAGTAACTATTAAATCGAATATGTGCCCACGATCTGATGCTGGAGATGATCAAGCTTTAAGTAATGGATGTGACTTTCTTCTTACTTTAGATGGTTCAGATTCTGAGGATCCTCAAGACGAAGAAATTTCCTTTCAGTGGCGTTCCCTTGATGGTCTTGATGGTAACCTTATTAATTCCAATAGTGCAAATGCAACTTTTGAATTTCCTAGCACAGATAGCGATCAATCTTTTTACTTTGTACTGACTGTAACGGATTCTGAGCAAAGTAGCAGTGATACAATGCAAGTGTTGTACAGTGATAATGATGCACCAATAGCTAATGCCGGGGGTAATGTAACTAGTTGTGAATATCAGTTCTACCTTACTGGAAAACAATCTTACGACATAAATAAAAATAGTTTGAGTTATTCTTGGTCATCATTAGATGGTCTAGAATTGTCAGAAACATCATCGAGTAAGTCTTTAATAACAAGTCCTATAAACCTAAATGAGGACACTTCATATAGAATTGCTTTAGAGGTTTTTGATGGTAGTTGTTATGGCTATGACACTACTTTAGTGACTATAAAAGCAAATTTATGTCCAGTTGCAGAAGCTGGAAAGGATGCTAGAATACCAAAGTTTCAAGCTCAATCAGTAATGCTCGATGCCTCGTTATCTACAGATGCTGACGGGGAGATAGTGAGCTATGAATGGAAAGATCCTGATGGCGTTATTTTACAGGATGCAAGAATTGAAGTTTTAGATCTTAATCTAGATTTAGATTATTCTAAATATGTTTATACACTGAAAGTTGTAGATAATGAAAATTCAATCAGTGAAGATACTGTTAATGTCATTTTTAGTAATTTTTCTTCGCCTTCTAGTCCAACAGTATATGCAGTTGCGAGTCATGGGCAGGTTTTAATTTCTTGGGATGCTTCATCCGAAGCATCTTATGATTCTCTTACAGGTTATTCTGACTTTGAAGGGTATAAGTTATATCGTTCTATTGATGGAGGCGAGACTTGGGGGGGAGACAAAGATAAACTCTATAATTTTAATGGTGATTTTGTTGGCTGGGTCCCTTATGCTCAATTTGATTATAGTTATAATGAAGATTATAATCATTGTATCTACAATCACAATGGAGATTGTGAATCTGAAGATATGCGTAATGTCTCAGTGAGTGGGTTGGATCCATATCTTCCAAGATTTAGTCTCGGTTCAAATACGGGTCTTGAATATTCATATGTAGATTCAAATGTGATTGACGGAGTTGAGTATTCTTATACTGTTACAGCTTATGATATGGGACTTCCTAAAATTGAATTATCGCTAACTGAATCTGATTCTTCTGGTATTTTTGATGCAGATACAATTTGGGGTAGTTCTAATCCCGCTCGTTTCATAGGTCCAGATTCTATAATCTTTTATAATAACTTTAGGGCTAAAATAAGATCAGAAGAAAACCCTCAAAGAGGTTTTCCATTTTTAGAGTCAAATAAAGGGGATAGTAGTTCTCATAATTTTATCACAGTAGTCCCCGGTTATACGGCGCTAGATATAGCCTTTCCTGAAGCAAGTGACATTGAAGCCCTCTTTACGTCAAGCGCTGAAAACATTGGAACTGGAGATAGAGATTATTTTATAGTTGATAGAAATAATATTGTTCAAGACATGGTTAAGTATGAAATACAAGCTTCTCAAAGTAGTTCGGCTGTGGATGGGATGGCATGTGAAGACCCTCAAGTTTATGGTTTTGTGGTTTCTGATTCTCTTGGCACACCTAAAAACACTTTAACTTATTATGAAAATAATTTGACTTATCTTGAAAAAGACTCTTTAAGTGGCCTACCTGGTGCTGTACTTGAGAACGAGTCGATTATAATTCCTGATTATAATGTGATCTCATCAGTTGATAAGTGGAGTGAACAGTTCAAAGGGATACGTTTTAAGATGGAAAATAAAATCCCATTAAATATTTCTGCGGTTCCCACTGTTAGCCTAGATACAACTTTATGGTCTTGGTCAGAGCCTGATAGTCTAGAAATGGATAGTGCTACAGCTTTTAACTTGAATTACGCCATGTATCCTTTTCTTTCCTATACAAATGTCGCAAGTTATCTAAGAAGGTTGAACTTCGATTACAAAATAGAGTTCTTTTCAGAACCTGTTGGGGATACTATTTCTATTACGAATGCTTCAGGCCTTGGAAAAATGTACTTTCCTTTTAGAATTACAAACATGTGGACCGGAAAAAAAGTTGGTCTAGGTTGTAATGATTATGGATCCTTTGATGCTTCGCCAATTGATTTTTCTAATGGTGCTGGAAACTATGTTTGGACTCCTGGAGAAGATATATTCCTTATTAAAGATTCCTTGAAAATAGGAGGTCTCTGGGTTGAAGCGTATAACTACAATTTGGATCTTGCCATTCCATTATCAAATTCTGTGAAAAGCAATAGAGCATATAATTCAAATAAATCTTATGATTTGGGTGAAGAGGTGTTTTTTCAGGGAAGTCTGTGGTATGCTTTTACTCCTGCTGATGCAGGCATAGAACCAGTCTCTGTTCATGAAGATATGGAAGATGATGGTGAAAGAAATAACCCTTGGCGTCCAGTTTATCCATGGCAAGGTGGAAGTTCATCATGGGCCGGAGAAGAGTTTGCAATTGGACCAGGTGATAAAGAGTTATTAATCAAACCAAATAAATTATTCGTTGACGGGGATAATTGGTTTTCTGATATGTCAAAATTAGGTGAGCAAGTAGGTATATCTGATACTCTTTGTTTGGACTCGATAAAAGTAGTTCCAAACCCTTACAAAGCAGCTTCTGCATTTAATGAGACTCCAAACTCTAGAAAAATTAGATTTACTCATCTTCCAACATCATGCCAAATTTCAATCTATACAGTTGCTGGGGAACATGTAACAACCTTTAAGCATGAGAAGCAATTTGATGGGAATTCTTGGTGGAATCTTAGGTCTGGAAATAATCAAGAGGGTCCAGAAGTTGCACCGGGTCTTTATATTTACACTATTGAATTTGAGGAAGAAAAAGAATATTGTGTCGATACCTATGACGCAGATGGAGATATTCAAGGAAGTGAAAAGAATGATTATTATACAAATAATAAATACGATTTGAATGAAGATGGTACCCCGGCAAGAATAAAGAAAAAAACAAAATTTCACATAGGCAAATTTGCGGTGATACGATGAAGAAGTTTCTAATAGTATTTTTGATTCCTCTTATGTTGGTTGGTCAATATAGAGATATTCCAGATGTCGTTACAAAAGTAGCAACAGCAGCAGGAGGTTTTTTAAAGCTAGAAACATCTGCTCGAGCCATAGGGATGGGTGGATCTTTTGTAGCCTCAGGCAGAGGTGTTTCTGGTATTCCTTATAACTCTTCAAGTATTGCATTTATCCAAAAGAGTGAAGCTTATTTTTCACAAGTAAACTATTTAGCTGGAATACAGCATGGTGTTCTTACATATGGTACCCGTATTTCTCCTTCAGATTTTATTGGTTTGCACTTATTTTATTTAGATAGTGGGCCAATGTCTGTAACAACGGAATTATATCCTGATGGTACTGGAGAGAATTTCAATGTCTTTTCTATTGCAGCTCGAGCCACATATGCCAGAAGCTTGACAGACAGACTTAAAGTAGGTGCTTCTTTAAATTATATTAGGGATAAGATAGCTGAGACGGAGATGCAGACGGTTTCTTATGATATAGGGTCTAACTTTCAGACGGGTATTTATGGGACCAATCTAGGAATGAGTATTACTAATTTTGGTCCAGAGATACAATATAAAGGTGAAGATTTAAGTGTTCAGGTTGCGGATACAGTAGATGTAGATGGTAGTCTTCAAAGAATTACAGATAAGTTTCCATTGCCGCTTACATTTCGTTTAGGTATTGAGAATGAAATTATTGGGCCAAGTAGTTCTTTTATTAAGAATGAGAATCATAGTTTATTGTTGAGTTTTGATGGTATAAAACCAAGCGACTACGTTGTCTATGGGAGTATGGGGACAGAGTATGCCTGGCAAAAGATGTATTTTGTCAGAGCCGGAACGCATCTCAATCATGATACCGCAGGTCTAAGCTTTGGTGTTGGAGGAAATATACGACTTGGTAAAATGTTATTATCTATTGATTATGCTTTTGTGGATTATGATGTCTTGAATCATACAAACCAAGTTGCTATCGGACTGAAATTCTAACTCTTGAATAAAATTGTACATTTCTATCTGATTGCTTGCTATTAAGGGAATAATCAACTATTTTTTTATCCCTACATATCGCTTTATAATTTTTTAGTTATTAATAATATAAACTGGAGAAATCTATGAGAAAAATTGTTATCAGCTTTTTGTTGGTAAGTCTCTCTGCGCCTATTTTTGGTATTGGTAAACAAAAGCTGGATAAAAAAGTAGATCGTAGTCCTACCAAAATGCCTAGAATTTTAGAGCCTGCTTATTCAAATACATTTGGGCCAAATCATCGTTTTGGACCTATTACAACGTATCCTAACCGTGATAGTGAATGGATGTCTACTTTAATTGACTCTTCTCTAAATGGTTATGGCTCATTTATTTCAAACGTTAATCCATTAGCTTATTCCATGGACGAGGGATACATAGCTGTATATCGTCAATTTCAAGGGCTAAATGTTACAGCTGGATATATTGGAGCTTCTCAATCTGAAGATGGAGAGGAATGGTTTACAGAGCAAAAGCTTAATACTAAATATCCTACTGGGCAAGAGGAGCCAAGTCTACCAACAGCGACTGGTACACCACAAGGACGATATCCGAGTGCTGGTTTTGCTGCTGATGGTAGCCCAACTGCAATTTGGAATGAGTATACAAATGCAGATCATGGTGGAGGTCAATATGGTGGTTACCCTCTTTATTCTTACGATTCTCAAGGAATTGGAGAATTCTCAACTTGGGTAAATCCATTCCACATGAATACTGGTTGCTCCACAACTCCTTGCGAGCCTGCAGATTTATGGAATGGAACACCATATGTCATGAATGGACCAACAGGACCAAAGATCACTTCGATTTATGATGGTTGGAGCGATACGCCAAGCAAATATTACATGATAAATAGTAATTTTCATGCGAATGGATATTTTCTACTTAATGATCCTTATACGGTTGCTGATGATGGGCAATTGGATGATACGGATGAGCTACTTTTCACAGACGGCTATACTGCAGGTCCAGACTATCATATTAATGAAGAGGGCATTGGTTATATGGTTCAGACAGCTTATGCTTCAGATTATGAAACATCTTCATCTTCACCTTCAAATCACACCTTATTTTTTAAAAAGACTGAAGATTATGGAGAAACTTGGACTTCTGATGGAGGGTTTAAAAACTCAGGATATGGTTACTTGTCAGATGCAACAATGAATAGAATCACAGATTCACTTTATACTCTCTGGTCTGAAAACACAACTGATTATCCAGACTATCTATGGTATAAAGATGCAACATGTGATACAATAATTGATGGTGAAACTATTACTTATCCTTGTGGAGATACTTTAGGATTTTCAAATGTTGAAGGTCCATTGGTTTTAACTCCAGGTTTATTTCTATTTTATGATTATGATGTGAAAACAGACATAGATGGAGGTATTCATTTCATGGGTGTTGGAATTCCACAAGTTTGCCTAGATACCTTAAATGGTTGTGATGATTTAAGTGGAAATGGAATGCCAGATTCATTATATAATTGGTATTATGCTAGCGCAGGCCATTATTTATTTTATAATCCTGATCCACTCGATCAACCAGAAAATTGGACACTTTCATTTGTAAATGATTATCGTGATACCTATAATGCGGATTGGGATCAATCTGATATTCCACATGCAAATGCTGCTGATTATGGACCTTGGTATTATATGTACCCTCAAATTACATTTAGTGGAGAAGATGGAAGTCAGGTAATGTGGTACGCTTCTTTTGAAGGTCCAGATGGATCATTTAACTATAATGCAGACTCATCTCTCTATTTACCTTCAGACATAGATATTTTTATGAGTAAATCAACTGATCTTGGTAAAACATGGACTGAATTAGAAAATGTTACAAATACTGCTGGAGGGATATTTCCCAATAAACAGTTAGAGACAAGTGTCCATTTAGCAAATGTTGGAACAGATGATATGGTAGGTGTTTTTTATCAAATGCCTGATCTATACACCGAAACGTATCCTCCAGCTGCAGGATATGAAGATTATATGAATAGGGTCTATGTAGGAATGTATTCTAATGATGCCGAAGGTGGAACTGTTGGGCTGAATAATGAAGCAGTAATGCCAAAAGGATTTTCTTTAGAACAAAACTATCCAAATCCTTTTAATCCGATCACTCAAATATCTTACGAAATGCCATCTGAGGGAAATATTTCATTAGATTTATTTGATATTAGAGGTGTAAAGATTAAATCACTGATAAATGGTCTTAAAAGTGCGGGCTCACATACGTTTACTCTAGATGCTTCTGAGCTAGCGAGTGGTGTTTACTTTTACAGTATGACATCAAACGGGTTAAGTCAAACTCGTAAGCTTATCTTAATGAAGTAAGTAGCAAAACGGTTACAAAAATATAAATAAAGTGGGACTCATTGAGTTATGAGTCCCACTTTATCGTTCTATTATTATTAACTAAGAGGTTATCATGCAATATATATTTTTTTTACTAATGTCTTTTACTCTTTTATTTGCAAAAGACATCCAATATAAAATTAAATCACAAAATAACACGAACATAAATCTTATAAGTGTTAATGGACCGAGCCAAAACAATGGTGCCCAGTCTTTGAATACTCGAAATGCAAGAAATGACACGACTACAGTTTGGCTTCAAGATTTTGAAGGAGATTTATCTGATTGGGTGACTGAAGAAGGTTGGGAAATAACAGAGGAAGAAAGTTATAGCCCCTCTCATAGTTTCCATTTTGATGATGATAACTACGAAATTGTATCGAGTTTAACTTCCCCGATACTCTCTGTTCCGGCTCTTCAGTCTGAAAATGAAATTTTAAAATTTAATTTTGCACTTTGGGCAGATCTTCCCGATGCTGAGGGAGATGGTGATACATATTTAGATGATTATTACTGGGTTGATATTGCAAACCTTAGTGATTTACCGACCTACTTTCAAACCACTACTTCAGATGCATATGATGGTCAGAGTTGGTGGTGTGCCGATCCAGGTGTTGGCGGGTATTTAGATGCTTGGGTTCAAGTTTTACAGTCTCCTCAAATAACTGTACCTGCAGGTGGAACACTATCTGCAATGATGAAATGGGCAATTGAAGAAGCTACTGGCGCAGCGGTTGATGGCACATGTACTGACGGTTGGGATGCTGCAAATGTTAGGATTTCAAATGATGGCGGTGCAACGTGGAATCTGCTTACTGGTGATGATCCTTATGATTTTAGTTATGGCTATGGTTGGATTTATAATGATTCTGAGTATGATTGCGGTGGCTCTTTAGAACAAGTTTCTTCTGGTTGGGGCGGACAAGCTGATTGGCATGAAGTTACTTTTGATCTAAGCGCTTACGAAAACCAAGATGTTATTCTTCAGTTTGCTTTTGGTTCTGACCCGAGCTATTCAACGCCGGATGATAATACAATCACAGGTTTGAAAGTTGATAATATTTCAGTAAAAGGATCAGATGGTACAGTTGTTTATTCTGATAATGCAGATGAAAACTCTACTATGGTTCCCATGAATGGACTAGAGTTTTCTTGGACTCAATATTTTTATGATTATGGTGACCCAACTAGACCCGGAGGTCTTGGATGGGAAGAATACCCTGTTGGTGGCCCTTTTAATGGCAACGCTCAATTAGATATTTCTGAATATGCAGGTTCCGATATATTGCTTCGTTTCACCGCTAGAATGGATGACAATGATGATGGTGGAAATGGGAGTGGTCTTTTTATTGATGATCTCCATTTCTGGAAAATCTCAATAAATGAATTACCGGTTGTTCAAAACCTTGAAGCAGTAGCTACAGATAATCAAGTAGCTGTTACCTGGGACATGCCTGCTGCAGATAGTTTTGATGAAGACGATGTTACTTATGTTGATGGAACATTTGAAGACGCTATCATGATGTCATCTGGAACATCTATTATGGGTAATTATTTTGATGTACCTTATGGAGTAGATGCTGCATATGCAAATTCCTGTGCGGTCTGGGGTGCTGAAGGTTTTAGCGGCTTAACAACTATTTACGGTTTTTCTGTCACAGGTGGAGTTCCTAATAATGATCCTGATTACAGCACAACAATTACTTTGGAAGAAGAGCAATGGAATGTACTCGACCTAGGTTGGGAGTTTTCTGGAGATTTTTTAATTGCAGCTGAAGTTAGCACAACTGTTGGAGTTGCAATTGATGCAGATGCGGCACCAGGCCAGAATTCATGGGCAAATTTGGGAGGATGGGAGCCTTGGACTGACGTAGCAAATGAATACACTTTGACAGATGGAGAATTTGGAATTAATGCTAATATTACCACCGTTGGAGGCATGGTCCCGACATTCAACGTTTATAGGTCTCTTGGTGGAGGTGAACCAATATTAATGTTTAATGGCTCCAATCTTGAAGAGAATTCTTACACTGATAATACTGTCCAAAATGGTAATGAATATTGTTACGGAGTTACCTCAGTATACGATGATGTTGAGAGTAATCTTGCTGGACCTGTCTGTGCAATGCCTGAAGCTCAGACTATTTATGAGCTAGCTCATGATGATGGAACAAGTGAAACAAGTATCAATGCTGGGAATTCAAATTATCTAGCGGTTAAGTTTACTCCTAACGCTTACCCTGTTGATTTATATAGAATTAGCTTCTGGTGCGTAGGTAATGCGAATGGAGTCGGGTTCATAAATGTATGGGATGATGATGGAGTTGATGGGAGTCCAGGGACATTACTTATGGAAAACTTACCAACGACTTTTAGTGGTGGAATTTGGACATCTGTGAATATGGCAGATTATAGTGTGAATATCAATGAAGGAAGTTTTTATGTTGGGTGGTGGGAAACACCGAACACTCCTCCAATTGGTGTAGACTCAGATAACTCATCAGAAAATAGTTTTATAGATATTGGAGCAGGTTTAGGTTTCGAGAATTTTGGTAATTATTTCGAAGGCGCAATGATGATTCGAGCTGAAGTTGATTCGGCTAATGTAATGGCCTCAAATGATGATGGATCCTTAGCTATACCTTATTCTTTTGGTTTAAAGCAGAACTATCCAAATCCATTTAACCCAACAACGAAGATAGAATTTTCACTAGCAACTAGTGGCAGTGCATTAATTACATTATACGATATTACCGGTCGAAAAATACAAGACTTAGTAAGTCAAGATTTTTCAGCAGGAAACTATTCATATAATCTTAATGCAAAAAATCTACCTTCAGGTATGTATTTTTATAAAATGCAAATAAAAGATAATGTTGGTAATTCAACTTTCAATGCGACCAAAAAAATGGTTCTAATGAAATAGTTTTTAAATATGGCTAGGGTGTTTCACCTAACACCCTAGCCATAAAACAAAAATAATAATAAATGAAAAAAAAAGTCCTTCTTCCATACTTCCTCTTCCTCAGTTTTATCTTCTCAGAAACATATGATGATAGATTTCTAGTTTATATAAATAATAGCTTTTCGGATTTTGAATTAAATAAAACTAAGGAGTTTTCTAACAATATAGAGTTGAATCAATTCATTGAAGGTAATAGAGTAGAAAAAATTGTGAGGTGGCTACCTCATGCAAATGAAAAAGATCAAGATGGGCAGATATTTTTAAATCGTTTTTATATCTTAAAGCTAGAAAAAAAATCAGAAATGCTAGATTCTTTAATCTCAAAAGCGGCGCTGCTAACCTGTATCCAGAGTGCTGAAAAAATGGGAATAATGAAGACTGAGTATCAGCCAAATGACCCTTATTATGGTAATCAATGGTACTTACCAAATATAAAAGCTGATTTAGCATTTGATTTATGGGATATTTCAAATGGAGAACTGCCAGGATTTAGTGATGAAAACCCAATTGTGGTTGGTGTAGTGGATGTTGGTCTAGACTGGGATCACCCTGACTTAGTTGGCAATCTATGGCATAATTTAGGAGAAGATGTTGATGGTGACGGAGTTGTTATTATCTATAGCGGTGGATCTTGGGTCTTTGATCCAGGAGATATAAATGGCATAGATGATGATGGCGATGGTTATATTGATAACTTCATTGGCTATGATGTTGCGAACAATGATAATGATCCCGTACCTCCATCAGGAAGTTTTGATCATGGTACCATGGTTGCTGGTTGTGTTTCTGCTTCGACTGATAATGGCTTAGGAATCGCATCGGTCGGATGGGGAATAAAAATAATGGGCATTAATAGCTCAAGTGAAGCTCTTGTTGTGACCGATGCTGCTGATGGTTTTTTAGCAGCGGCTCAAATGGGTGCAGATGTAATCAATTTAAGCCTGGGGTCAATGAGCTCTTGTGGCTCTTGGCAAAACCTAGTGAATGTAGCTTATAACAATTATGGTTGTATTGTAGTAGCCTCTTCGGGTAATGGGGGAGATGATGGATGGACTAATTTTGACCTTCATTCGCCGTCATCTTGCGCAAATGTTATATCTGTGACCGCTACAGAACCGGGAGATCAATTTGATTGTTGGGCAACAGCAGGGTCTACTGTTGATATTAGCGCACCTGGCTCACAAATTAGAACTACCAATGTTGGTGGTGGGTACACATATACTCAAGGTACCTCATTCTCTTCTCCAATTGTTGCTGGAGCAGCAGCGTTACTAAAATCAAGATATCCAAATGCTTCTAATACTTTTATAGAAGAATTAATTATTGATAATACAGATCCCTTTTCAGCAATGAATGGGAGTTGCCAAGGAACCAGCCTTGTTGGAATGCTGGGATCGGGTAGACTGAATATTAATAGTTCAATTATGGCTGGTGATTCATTGCAAGGGCCAGGGTTATATATATCTAATATAAACTATTTAAACGATACAGATGGTGACGGAGTTTTTAACCCAGGAGAACAAGTAAAAATAAAACTAGTAATTGGCAATGAAATTGGATTTTTAGATGCTGAGAATGTTATCGCAACAATTTCAACTGAAGACGAAAGAATTGCCTTTTTAGATAATACCATTTCTTTCTCTAATCCTATTGTAGCTGGAGGTTCTGCCTTTACATTAATTGACCACTTTTTAGTTTATGCTTTTGAAGATGTTATTTTAGGCAATATACCATGCCTAGTTAGCATCCAATCTGGATTAAATGAACCCTATAATGTAACAGATTTTCAACTTGATATTTCTTTATCTTTGGATCAGAAAGGTTTTCCTGTGGGTGAAATGAATATTGAATCATCACCTATTATCATTAATCTTGATGGAAATGGAGCGAAAGAAATAGTTTTTGGTGATGAAGATGGATATTTAAATGTTTATAGCTCAGCCGGGTTCAGCCAATTTGGATATCCTTTCGAAAGTGGTGATAAAATACGTTCAAGTCCTGCTGTGGCAGATTTAGATCTAGATGGAATCTTAGAAGTTGTTTTTGGCTCCTTTGATGGTAAACTTTATATACTTAGCCCCTTTGGGTCTGTTTTATCAGAATCTGCATACCCTGGAGATATTGTTGGTTCTCCTGCACTTATTGATCTAGATCAGGATGGCGATAAAGAGGTCGTTTTTACTACCCAATTTGGGAGCTCAGGTTCTTTATATGCAATTCGTCATAATGGAGAATCTTATGATGGATTTCCTTTAGAAATAGATGAAAAAATGGTGGTTGGACCAGCGGTTGGAGATTTAGAAGGTGATGGTCTTCCCGACATAGTAATAGCTACTTGGGATGATAATATTTATGCAGTTGATAATAGTGGTAATATCAAAGAAGGTTTCCCGATCCTATCAACAAATCGATTTAACGTCCCGCCTGTTTTAGTAGACCTTGATCTTGATGGAGATTTAGAAATTATTGTCGGTAATGATAGTGGACTTCTACAAGTTCTTGATCATAATGGACAAGAGATAATTTCTTATGATGTTGGTGATGATATAAGAGGTGGGATTTCGGTTGCAGATTTAGATAATAATGGTAGTAAAGAAATTCTTTTTAGTGGTTATGATGATTTTTTACATGCTTGGAACCCATTAGAAAATATTGAGATAGATGGATGGCCAATCGACCTCATGTCGAATTCAGTGAGCGAACCAGTGACAGCTGATTTGGATAATGATGGTGATTTGGAGGTAGTTGTAGCCAATAAATCTGGTATGCTTTTTATTTTTCATCATGATGGAACTAGCTTTAATGGGTTTCCTACAAGTTTAAACCAATATATAGAATCTTCTCCTGTTATAGATGATATAGATGAGGATGGTGATTTTGAAATAGCTATTGGAACAAGCGAAGGGCTATATGTTTTCGACATAAAAACTCAAAAAGGGGATATTCTTTCATGGAAACTACACCGTGGAAATACGGATAGATCTGGCTCTCTAGGTTTTACTCTAGTTGAAATTAAAAATGATGCTGAACTTATTCCTTCTAAATTCTTAGTTAGTAAAAATTATCCAAATCCTTTTAATCCTATTACATCAATTGATATAGCAATTCCAGAAAAAAGAAGCTTATTAATTCAAGTATTTGACTTAAATGGGAGGATACTGAATACTTTGATTAATAAAGAACTTGAACCTGGAAATTATTCAGTTGACTGGAATGGTGAAAGTTATTTAGGTCAGTCTCTAGCAACTGGACTTTACATAATTCGCGTTGTATCAGGGAGTCATTTTAGCTCACAGAAAGTGTTACTTTTAAAATAAAAGGCTATTGCTATGATTAAAATCATTGTTGTTTTTTCTATTTTAACACAAACATATTCACAACAATTGAGGTCTTTTTGTGGTACTCCAGACCCTACAATAGATGAGATTAATGAGGTGAGTGAGTCTATCCGTAACTGGGAAATGAGTAACCTTAGAACACCTAGTGATGAACCAGTAAATGTATTAGTTGCATGGCATGTGATACATGATTCAAATAACTTGGGAAATATTTCAAATGAGCAAATAGACGATGCCATTGACCAGCTAAATTATTTTTATAATGAGACTTTTAATTTCTATTTCACGCTTGATACTGTAACAAGAACCGCAAACAATGATTGGTTTATTTTTGAACCAAATGAACAAGCTAATGAAAGTTCTGATGAACAAGAAATGAGATCGCAAACTGCTATAGATCCAGTACACCACTATAATATTTGGTCCGTAAAGACTGAACCTGAAGATGGCTATATCACCTTAGGATGGAATTATTTTCCTTTTTGGAACTCTGAAAATAGTTATTGGCAAGGAACGACGATTAACTACACAGCTATCCTTTCTGGAACTTTGACTCATGAAGCGGGTCATTATTTTGGGCTTTATCATGTATTTCAAGGAGGTTGTAATGGTGTGAATGATGAGGTGTCTGATACACCGGCTATGGCAGAAGATGCTAATACTAGCTGCAATAGCAGCCAAGATAGTTGTCCTGACGAGGAAGGGCTAGATCCCGTTCGTAATCATATGAATTACTCAAATTGTAGAGATGAGTTTACTTCGGGGCAATCAGATAGAGGCTATTCAATCACAAATATTTATCATCCAGGACTCCTTGAAAATTTATTTTACTATCCCAACCTTTACTATAGTAGTTTGAATTATTCTAATGATTCGGATGGCGATGGAATTTTTAATCCAGGAGATACCATTAGGGTCAGGGCTAATATTGGCAATTTATGGGGTGCAGATGGAAATAATATCAGATTGACGTTATCTTCCCAAGACAGTAGGCTGAATATTTCAGATAGTATTGTTCAATTTCAAAGTCCTTTAGAAGCAGGCGAAGTTTCTTTTGGCCCGTTATTAGACTGGTTTCAGGTCTCGGCAGAGAGCGAAGCTTCGCTAGGGAATATTCAATGTAAACTAAAAATAACCTCGAATAGTTCTGATTATCCTTATGAAATCACTGAGGATGTCTCAATCAGACTTTCAATAGATCAAAATGGGTTTCCTATCACTGGGTTTGTCGTCAAATCTTCTCCAGTTGTTACAGATTCTGATAATGATGGTCAAAAAGAAATTTATTTTGGTACTGAAGAGGGCAAGCTACAAGGGTATCATTTCACGGGAGATTTGATAAGTGGTTTTCCTTTTACTACTGGTGATAATGTAAGGTCAAGTCCAGCAATATCAGATTTAGATAATGACGGTTCAGATGAGATTATTTTTGGCTCTTTTGATGGAAAAATTTATGTTTTAGATTCCCAAGGTAATCCAAAACTCACCTATGCACAATCAGGATCTATAGTTGGTTCAGTGACACTAGCTGATTTAGATCAGAGCGGTAGTAAAGAGATTATCTTTACAACTCAGGATGGTAACGCAGGTAAGCTTTATGCAATTCACAATGATGGTTCAGATGTAGAAGGTTTTCCAATTGATGTGGATGAAAAGATGCTTGTTGGCGCTGCAGTTGGAGATTTAGAAAATGATGGAAGCGTAGATATTGTTATTTGCACATGGGGAGAAAAAATTTATGCTTACAATAGCAATGGTGTTTTAAAGGAAGGGTTTCCCGTTGTTTCGACTAAGCGCTTTAATGCACCGCCAACACTTGTTGATATTAATAACGATGGAAGCTTAGAAATTGTGGCGGGTAACGATGATGGTTTGCTTCACGTCTTAAGCCATGATGGTAGTAATTTTGCAACTTTTAACACAGGTGATGATATAAGAGGTGGAATCTCAATAGCAGACTTTAATAATGATGGAGTAATTGAGCTTCTTTTTTCGGGATATGATGATAATATCCATATCTGGGATCCCATAAATGGAGTTGAGCTAGAGGGGTGGCCTATTGATATGGGCTCCAATTCACTGAGCGAGCCTCTTACAGCGGATTTAGATGGGGATGGTGATCTTGAAATTATAGCGGCAATCAAATCAGGTACTGTTCATGTTTTTCATCACGATGGCTCTTATTTTGAGCCATTCCCAGTAAACATAATTGGTGATATTGAATCAACTCCAGTGATTGATGACATTGATAACGATGGAGATAATGAGCTTGTTTTTGGGACTACTGCAGGTCTACATATTCTTGATATTAAAAATCCTAAAGGTGAGAGTCCTTCTTGGAAAATTCATCGTGGAAACATAGAAAGAACTGGTTATATTGGGTTATCTTTTTTACCAATTGATAAGAATTCTCTTAATTTTCCAAACAAATTTATTGTAGGTGCTAGTTATCCTAATCCTTTCAACCCCTTTACTCAGTTTGATATTTCAATTGTTGAAAAAAATACTTTATCAGTTAAAGTTTTTGACTCCAGAGGTCGTTTAGTAAATATTCTTCAAAATAGGATTGTTAATCCAGGGAGTTATAAGATAAAATGGAGTGGAATTGATAGAAATGGTAGTGCTGTTTCAACTGGAATTTATTTTATAAAAGTGGAGTCTGGTAAAAACTATAGTACGCAAAAAGTACTTTTAGTTAAATAATTAATAAAAAAATGGATAGTTTTTTATGAACAAATATTTATTGATAGCTTTTTTACCTATTTTAATCTTATCTCAGAATCTGCAACGACCTTGCGCAACGGAGTCTCGAACTGCAGAGCAGGCTAGAGAGATGAAGCAATTATTTGAAAATTATTCTATGGGAAATAATACCAGAGTTGATGATCCAGTTCATATTCTAGTAAAATTTCATGTAATACACGCTTCAAATGGTGATGGAAATGTCTCTGATGAAAATATTTATGAACATTTTGAATGGGTAAATGAAGCTTTTGCTCAGCACAACTTTGTTTTTACTGTAGTTAGCATAGATCGCACTGAAAATGATGAGTGGTTTGTAAATTGGGACGGGCAAGAGGCCTGGCCGGCAATGCAGCAATTAGCTGAGGAGCCATATTATTATTTAAATGCATATAGCGCAGATTTAGAAAGTATGGGAGCTTGGGGGTATTCTTACCTAGGTAATGCATATGGGCCAAGCGCTTATCAGCAAAGTATAAACTTGCATTATACTCGAGTTGCGTATGGTCTTGATACAGGCGTTCATGAGATAGGTCATCATTTAGGTCTAGATCACACATTCTCTGGAAGCTGTTCAATTACTAATGATGGTATTGATGATACGCCTGCTATGGATGAAAATGAAAACAATAGCTGTAATGAAAATCAAGATAGTTGTCCTGAGCTAGAGGGTCTCGATCCGGTTCGAAACTATATGAACTATTCATCAGATGATTGTCGAAATAATTTTACATTAGGCCAGGACGATTATATGGGGTTCATAACTACAAATTATCACCCAGGATATTTAACCCATGATTTATGGTATCCTAACTTATCCATTGATGCTATAAGTGTTAATCAGGATAGTGATGGTGATGGGATTTTTAATCCTGGAGATACAGCGAGAATATTGATTAATCTAGAAAGCCTTGTTGGTATAACTGCTAGCGGTGTGACTTTAAATTTATTCACTGAAGACGAAAGATTGTTCGTAATTGATAATACTGTGACTTTTCCAGATTCGATTCCTCCAAATACTACAACCTTTAATTTTTTGGATTGGTTTGAAGTCTATGTAGATCCCAATGCTTCGCTTGGAACTATTACATGCAGTGTCTTAATTACAACTGACAACCAGGATTATCCCTATCATAACATTGTACCTATTGAAATACCGATAAGTTTAAATCAAGCTGGATTTCCAACAGAAAATTTTACTATAAAGTCATCACCTATTATCTCCGATTTGAATAGTGATTTGAGTTCGGAAATTTATTTTGGTTCTGACAACGGAAAATTTTATGGATTTGATCAAACGGGTCAACTCTTAAATGGTTACCCGATTGATGCAGATGCTGATCTTAGATCAAGTCCTGCTGTTGGTGATTTGGATGGAGATGGGCAAAATGAGATTGTATTTGGTTCTAATGATGGGAAACTATTCATTTTAAATAGTGATGGATCTCAGAATTTGATTTATCCTGCTAGTGGCTCTATAAATGGATCGCCTGCTTTATATGATCTAGATAATAACGGTGATTTAGAAATTATTTTTACAACAGATTACAACTCCTCTGGGAAAGTTTATGCTATTAATTATAATGGAGAAAATTTAGATGGATTCCCAGTTGATATTGGTGAAAAAATGTTAGTTGGTGCTGCTGTTGCTGATTTAGAAAATGATGGTATTGCAGATATTGTAGTTTGTACTTGGGGTGAAAATATTTATTCATTAAATCAAGATGGAAACATTAAAACAGGTTTCCCTTTTATCTCAGGCAAACGTTTTAATGCTCCACCAACTCTAGCAGACATAACTCTTGATGGAAACCTTGAAATAATTGCTGGTAATGATGACGGTATTTTACACATACTGAATTTTAGCGGTTCTGAATTATACAATTTTGATACGGGAGATGACATCAGAGGAGGCATATCTGTTGCAGACCTTGATGATGATGGTTCTAAAGAAATCCTCTTTAGTGGATATGATGATCTTGTTCATGTTTGGAATCCTATTTCTGGACAAGAGTTGGAAGGTTGGCCAGTTGATTTAGGGGCTAACTCTCTTACGGAGCCATTAGTAGTTGATCTAGATAATAATGGCGATTTAGAGGTTGTTGCTGCTAATAAAAATGGTGTGTTATTTGTCTTTAATCATGACTCTTCTCCATTTGGTAGTTTTCCAATCTCCTTAGGAGGAGCGGTTGAATCAACGCCAGTTATATCAGATCTAGATCGAGATGGTGATTTTGAAATAGCAATTGGTACGACCATGGGATTAAAAGTAATTGATGTTAAAACTGAAAAAGGTGAGCAACCATCTTGGAAGTTATTTCGTGGTAATATGGGGCGATCTGGAACACTAGGTATTTCTATGCTAGCAATAAATGATTCTGAGAAACTTGCTCCGTCACAGTTTAATGTCAGTGCAAACTATCCAAACCCATTTAATCCTTCTACATCAATAGATATTATAATTATTGATGAAAATAATTTAAATGTGAGTATTTATGATGTTTCTGGACGTTTAATTAATACTTTGAAAAATACCAGTGTCCTTCCAGGGTCGTATAAAATTAGATGGATGGGTAATGATTTAAAAGGGCGGAGCATGCCAACGGGTATATATTTCCTCCAAGTTCATTCTGGAAAAAATATTAATTCTCAAAAAGTCCTTTTAATAAAGTGATTTACATGATTGCAAAAACGAGTGATTCTTTATTAAGTTCAGAATACATTATATGGAGTCTAGAATGACAAAAAACTTTAAAATTGTTTTAACCAGTGTTATTTTTCTTTCAGGTTTATGGGCTAACCTCGATTGTCCTGCGGATTCATCAGTCCATCTTGATACTAGAACAATGTTACCTGACGGTAGTCCAAATCCAACTTATGGATTAGATATTACAACAGGTGTCTGTGGATGCCTTGGCTTTGTTGACGGTGCATCAATAGATGGAAATCAAGTTACTTTTACAATTAGAATATTAGATAACGAGCCAATTCGTGGAATTGAATTAGATATTTATCATGATAATTTAGATCTTGTATACTCTGGGCTTTCTAAAGGTTCAAAATTAGAAGAAGTTATTGATGAAGATGGTAACCCTAGGACAATGACTCTTCTTGGTAATTACTTAGAGGATCATTTAAAAGTTTTAGCTTACAGTACATCTAGAGCAAGAACAGCAGGTGATGGCGGAGAGGGAGATCTGATGCATCTAACTTATGAATTAGCTGAGGGTGCCTCCTTACCAAGCGAAGTAACTTTTTACTTTGGTTTAGCAAATTTACCTGGTACTTCCATGGACCCTGAGCTGCTTAACGTTGTCTGTGGCTATCCTGATATGAATAATCCAATGGTCGTTTCAACTCAAGCTTTAGTTTCTGTAGATGAGCAACAGTCTGTCCCTGATGCTTTTGCTTTAAATCAGAATTATCCAAATCCATTTAACCCTTCAACTCAAATATCATTTGATATTCCGGAGGCGAGTGAATTAGTTACTTTATCTGTGTACAATATTCTTGGACAAAATATTAACAAACTAGTTAGCGGTTCAATGAATGCGGGTAGATACACACAGGAATGGGATGCAACTGATGAGTTAGGTAGCCCTGTTGCATCAGGCATCTATTTTTACGAATTACGTAGTAGCAATTTTGTATCAAGAAAGAAAATGTTATTGATACGTTAACCCTATTTACAAATAACATCTTTTAATTAAATTCCCCTATCTTTGGATAGGGGTTTTTTTTTATGCGGAAAAAAAATAAACATATTCTATTAGCACTATTTTTTTCTATTACATTTTCCCAGGAAAATATATATAGATCAGTTGATGATATCAAAAAAGAGTGGTCTGGGTATACTTCGTATCAAAAAGAAGAGATGGTCTCTTTTTCAGAATTTCTTTTTAAAGAGGGTCATTATGAGCGATGCTTGTTAAGCCTCTTCGAGTTGTCTTATAAGTTCCCAAATGATCCAATAGTGCCAAATATTCAATACCATATAGCTAGATGCTACGAGGAAATGAAAAATTACGCCCTAGCTCAGCGTTATTATAAAAAAGCGATGCACATTGAGCCTTCAAACTCTTTTGTCTATAAAGCCGCTAATTATAGGTTTAATCATATTTACTTACTGAGTGGAAATCAAGAAAAGGTTATTGAATCAGCTAAAGACAGTGAAGATCCATACTTAATTGCATTTAAGGGATACGCTCATTTACAGAATCAACAATGGGAAGAAGCAAGAACTTCATTTATTTTAGCCCAATCAATATTTAACCATCAACATTATAACAAATTAATAACTCCTATTTTTAAAATAATAGAAGATGTTGGTTCTCTTCCAATGCACAATAAATACTTTGTCTTTTTCTCTGGTTCTCTTATTCCAGGGGGAGGGCAGTTTTTATTGAATGAACCTAGTGGGGGGCAAGGAGTGTTTGTAAGTGTGGCGATGATGTTATTAATTAATTCATGGGTTGATTCAAATATCCTATTAGGAGAAGGACGGTTCTCGGAAAGCGAAGGTAATTTTTTACCAGTATTTAAGGATTTTAAATTTAAGGGATCAGAAAAATCACTACAAAATAAAGATAGAATACCAATTTCAATCGTAATGGATTCTGCAATATTAAAATTTATCACACCACCATTCTTAGTGGCTTCATCATTGTATGTTACTAGTTCTTTTTTGTCTTTTTTTGATACTAAAAGAAAAAACAAAGAATTAATTGAGTTTTACATTTCTCAAGAACTTAAGAATGTGAATTCTAATAGATTTTTAGATTTCCCTGAACCTACTTTAAAGGTGCTTAATTAAAGGTTTTTTGATTTATTTTAGAATTTATTAGAATATCTATTGCGCGACCTCAATAGGCTCATTAAGTTTGCCGGCTCTTCGGAGCTTGGTTATTGAAAATTTGGTATACGACGAGTCTAAACGTCGATTCCGGCCAGAAATACAAATATCTTTATTACATACAATGGAGAGTTTGATCCTGGCTCAGGACGAACGCTGGCGGCGTGCTTTATACATGCAAGTCAAGGAGAAAGTTTTCTTCGGAAAATTATTAAACTGGCGAACGGGTGAGTAACGCGTAGGCAACCTGCCCTATAGATTGGGATAACATCGGGAAACTGATGCTAATACCGGATGATGCAACATTTTCTTCGGAAAGAGTTGTTAAAGCGGGCTTCGGCTCGCGCTTTAGGATGGGCCTGCGTCCGATTAGCTTGTTGGTAAGGTAATGGCTTACCAAGGCAATGATCGGTAGTTGGTCTGAGAGGATGATCAGCCACACTGGGATTGAGATACGGCCCAGACTCCTACGGGAGGCAGCAGTAGGGAATTTTGCGCAATGGGGGAAACCCTGACGCAGCAACGCCGCGTGACCGATGAAGCATCTAGGTGCGTAAAGGTCTGTCGTAAGGGAAGAAAAATTCGGATGTAAATAATGTTCGAATCTGACGGTACCTTACAAGAAAGCACCGGCTAACTTCGTGCCAGCAGCCGCGGTAATACGAGGGGTGCAAGCGTTGTCCGGAATCACTGGGCGTAAAGGGTCCGTAGGCGTTTCAATAAGTCATATGTTAAAGACACCGGCTTAACCGGTGACATGCATTTGAAACTGTTGAAATAGAGTATAGGAGAGGAAAGTGGAATTCCTGGTGTAGCGGTGACATGCGTAGATATCAGGAGGAACATCAATGGCGAAGGCAGCTTTCTGGCCTATTACTGACGCTGAGGGACGAAAGCGTGGGGAGCGAACAGGATTAGATACCCTGGTAGTCCACGCCGTAAACGATGAGTACTTGGTGTCGGGGGAATCGACCCCCTCGGTACCGGAGCTAACGCATTAAGTACTCCGCCTGGGAACTACGACCGCAAGGTTGAAACTCAAAGGAATTGACGGGGACCCGCACAAGCGGTGGAACATGTGGTTTAATTCGATGCAACGCGAAGAACCTTACCTGGGCTTGACATATTCATGAAAGTTTTGTGAAAGCAAAATCCTCGAAGACTTCGGTCAACGACATGTCTACAGGTGATGCATGGCTGTCGTCAGCTCGTGTCGTGAGATGTTGGGTTAAGTCCCGCAACGAGCGCAACCCCTATCCTTAGTTGCCAGCACATTATGGTGGGGACTCTAAGGAGACTGCCTGGGATAACTAGGAGGAAGGTGGGGATGATGTCAAGTCAGTATGTCCCTTATGCTCAGGGCTACACACGTGTTACAATGGTTGGTACAATGGGTCGCGAAGCCGCAAGGTGAAGCCAATCCCCAAAAACCAACCCCAGTTCGGATTGGAGTCTGCAACTCGACTCCATGAAGCAGGAATCGCTAGTAATCGTGGATCAGAACGCCACGGTGAATACGTTCCCGGGTCTTGTACACACCGCCCGTCACGCCATGGAAGTCAGTAGTACCCGAATCGGGTGGCCCAACCTTCGGGAGGGAGCTCGTTAAGGTAAGACTGGTAACTGGGGCGAAGTCGTAACAAGGTAGCCGTACCGGAAGGTGCGGCTGGATCACCTCCTTTTCAAGGAGTATCTCGAAGCGATTCGAGAGAGGTCGAGCCAGAATTGATTTATAGTTCGTCGTATACCCTAATTTTTTGGGCTTGTAGCTCAGGTGGTTAGAGCGCATCCCTGATAAGGATGAGGTCCGTGGTTCGAGTCCACGCAGGCCCACTTAAACTACTTTTTGGGGCCGTAGCTCAGTTGGGAGAGCGCCTCACTTGCACTGAGGAGGTCGCAGGTTCGATCCCTGTCGGCTCCACTATGTTTTTAGTAGTATTTTTTAGCAGTATAGTTTTAGTAATATAGTTTTAA
>JAOHKG010000004.1:35000-54461 GCA_028101095.1 Fidelibacterota bacterium
TCTTTGAAAAACATAGACACTGGACAAGATGTCGATGTCGTTCAAGGAATGTCGGGGATATCAACTCCCGATGGTGATGTCGGTGTTGAAGAAACAGTAGCTTCCTCAATTCCAACAGACCCCAGTGAGTCAAGTGAAGATGGTCCGTCACAATTTAAAATTTATCTAGAGGGTCCAAACGGAACTCAAAAAGTAATGGTGATCGAGTACCAGTAATCATATCGATCAACCTCATCATCTAATTAACTTTCTATATTCCAAAAACATAAAAACGTGAAAGTTTATTTTTTATTAATAATAAGCCTTTTCTCTACTGGCTTATCTCAATCTAGTAATTTGTATTATCACAAAACCCCATCAGATATAAATACTGGTGAATCCATAGAGATTTCACAATTACTCTTTACTGACCTTGGAATTGAACAGGGGATACTCTACTTTAGGAACAAAGGCGAAATGAGTTATCAGGAAGTTGAAATGAGGTTTGTAGATGGAAAATGGGTTGGTCTTATCCCTGGCGAAAGAGTCACACCAATTGGAATTGAATATCTATCTGTTTTAACACAATTTGATGGGGGAAGAATAGCCCTTCCCTCAATAGATAATCCTTTTGATAACCCTTTGATAATCAATATAAACGTAGGTGCTGTATCCAATAAAACTAAAAAAACTAACAATTCTATAAAATCTGATTCTGATATACTAATTCTCGCGCCCGAGAATGGATCTTTTCAAAAAAGTAATGAATTAGTTATTTCAGTGTCTTTATTCAATTCTCCAGAGGTTGATCAAAACTCATTTCAAATATATATTGATGATGTTGATTTCACACAAGAAACGGTGATTTTTGGAGATGTTTTATCTTTAGTTCCTAATACGGACTTAGGCATCGGTTTACACAAAATTAAAATATTATTTAAAACAACCTATGGCATTCCTCTCTCCCCCCTTGAATGGTCTTTCAGTACCAGTAAAGGGCTTTCTAGCCTTTCTGAAAGTTTTTCATATAAAGGATCTTTGGTGCGAAAAAAATCTTCAAATACAGCATCTAAAATCACAGTTAATGAAGATCAATTAAATCTTCGCTTAGAAGCTGAAGCTGGTTGGATCAAAGGGAAATACAGTTTAAAAACATCAAGTCGGAACTCAAAATATGCACAACCTCTTGATCGTAGAAGCTTAAGTCTACAAATAACAGATTATTTACGTATCGAAAGAGGAGATGTCTATCCTTCTATTTCACCGCTAATATTAGATGGGAAAAGGATTAATGGGAGATATACAAAAGCCGATTTGAATTACGGATTTGGGTTTAATGGTATTGATTTTTTTGGACGTACTTTCTTAGATTTCAAGCTCAAGGGAAATGTTGAGTTAAAAACTGTTTCTGGAAACTTAGTTGAAGGAGTTCAGTATAAAAAAGGAGTTAATAAAGCATATCAGCTTTTAGAAGATTTAATTCAATATGATAATCTAGGAAACCGAATATACGTTTTTAGCAGAAGGGGTTACACCTTTCCAAGAAAAATTAACGCAGCTCGTTTAGCATTCTCTTTTAATAACCGAGTAAAAGGAGGATTTCATTTTTTAAAAGCTAAAGATGATTTTGAAAAAGTAAAAACAAATGTGTCATTTGAAAATTTATTTTCAGCAAGCGAATCAATAACCGGAGATAGTATTATAAACTATTATACAATACCTCAATTTATTGATTCTTTAGTAAATCAAGATACAATTAGAGTTAAAACAAAAAACTGGAATAATGGTACCCCAAAAGAAAACTTAGCTTTTGGTTTTGACTTGGAAGGTTCTCTGGATAATAGAAAACTACTATTCCAATTGGGTTGGAATATGAGTTTAACAAATTCAAATACTTGGGCTGGGACAGCAAGTAAAGACTCATTGGATTTAATGATGGACACTATCGTCGATGGAAAACTTCTTGATATTCCAATAGGTGAGATTGGAGACTTTATTGAAAGCTACTCAGATGTTTTTACCGTACATCCATTATATATGTCTCCGATATTACCCATTGATCCTATTGCCGCGGAAGAAAGTCAAATCAGAGCGATATTAAATATGCCTTCTTCAGCATACTATGTGAGAGCAAAAGCGAGTTATTCTTTTAATAACGTTTTAATTGAATATAAGCAGCTTGGTCCTGAATACAGGACATTTGGTAATCCTTATTTAACTAATAATATTCGAGAATTTACTATTAATGATCGTTTATCAACATTGGGTCGACGGTTAATGTTTGTTGTAGGTTATAGGTACAGAGATAATAAATTATCTGACCTCATTGCAAATCCAGTGGCTTCAAGAACATTTTCATTAAACACCACTTTAGTTCCAGGGCCAGGAGCACCATCAATAATAGTTAACATGCAATCGATTGGAAGAACCAATGGTATTGACTCTTTAGATAGAGATCAATACGGAAATTACTTAGGCGATAGCCGTGAAAACTCTCAGGCCCTGAATGTAATGGGGTCCATTAACATACCCGGAAAGTTTGAAAAATTAACTACGACAACCTCAATTAATGTTAGCTCTATAACATACCTTGACAATCTTGCATCTCAACGAGAAGCTAGTTATTTTTTTTCAAAATCAGAAACGCAGTCAATTTCTGCAACATTTTCAACTCGTTTCAACATACCATTGAAAACATCTTCAACTTTTAATAAAACTATGATTAATACCCCTTATTTAGATGTTAATAATATTGTATCTGTTCAAAAAAATGCATGGACAAGTTTTAGTACCTCCTCTCAATATTCTTTTTTAAAAAATAAACTTAGATCAAGAATTGGGATTGACTTCACAAGTAATGGTGAGAAAGGACCCTTGGCTACAAAACTATTCGGAACTAAGTTGGGTGGTGACTGGGACATTATCGATAAATTAACACTCACTCTAAATAGCTCATTCAGGTTGATTGATAATACGGGAAACAAGAATGATGGAAAAGATAATGACTTAGACGGAAAGATCGACGAACTAAGAGAAAATTGGTCTATAAGTAATTCGGGTATTAATATTACATTAGGTTACAGATTTTGATTATCAGATTTAAAAAATTTTTGCGAAAACATGTAATAGACCTTAGCTTAACTATTGGTTCGATCTTTATCACTTGTTTTCTTCATTGGATTGGTATTTTTGATTTTCTTGAATTAAAAACATATGATTATAGGTTTCATTCTGTTAGGGGTCCTCTCACAGGTTGGAGAGCTAGTGACTCAACTATTATTAAAAAAGATACAGATGTTATCTTGGTTGAAGTAGATGATGAGTCATGGAGAATTCTTAAAGATAAAAAAGTACCTTGGCCATATCCTAGAGGTGATATTTGGGCTAGGGCAGTTGATAATTTATCCAAAGCTGGTGCAAAGGTGATAGCTTTTGATATTCAATTTGATTCTCCAGACGCTAGATCTGAGTATTTAAGGAGTGTTAGTGGGAATTTACCTTCTGAGTTTCAGCAGTATTTACCAGGTCATGGAGATGTAATTCTAGCAGAATCGATAAAGAAAGCTCAAGAGCAAGGTACAAAGGTTGTTATGGACGTAAAAATGGTTAGTGAACCAACCCGTATACCACCAACATATATTGCGTACCCAGTGAAAGAAATAATGGATGTGAATCCGGAAACTGGTCTTATAAATGACATGTTAGATACTGACGGTTTTTCTCGAAAATATAGTATAGCAGGTTATATGGATCACCAACCAGACATTGCATATCTAACGCTTGGTCTAAAATGTGTAAAAGAATTTTTAGATATATCGGATGATGTTGAACCTTCTTTCGATCCAGAAAAATTAGAGTGGAAATTTGATGATTTAAAAATTAAATCGTATGGGAAAACAAATACTTTTTTGGTTAATTATTATGGCCCTCCTTCTGGGTATAAGATACCTGGTCGAGATGATCTGAAGCCTTGGGGTACATTCCCTAGATTCTCCCTGTCACAGATTCTTGACACCCAGGATTATGATCTTCCTGAAGACATTGATTGGATGAGCCAATTCATACCAGGGGAAATTCCTGATTGGATTTCAGCATTAGAAACTGAAAGCGAAAAGAAAGAGATGATGGAAATGATGGGTATAGGCCAAGATTTTGATATTAAAGAATCACCTTTTTTTGATAAAATTGTGATTCTTGGTGTATCAGTAGAGGTCTTGCATGATGTTAAATCAACTCCATTTTATAATTATATGGATTTAAGTCAATTAACTCCTGGAATGGAAACACATGCAAATGCAATCCAAACAATTTTGCATAATAATTTTCTTACTGTTTTTGGAGGAAAAACAACAAGGTTTTTAGCTGATGGATCAAGCTATCCCCTAGAAAATATTTTATTGATTTCTATTATGTGCTTTTTTGCTTATTTTGTTTTAACAAGAACCAATACACATCCTCTATTAGCTGGCGTGATAATTATCTCACAAGGCTTGATTTATTATGCTTTCGCAATGGGTTTATTTGCCAATGATTATTTTTGGTTTTGGAAATCTACACTATCAAACCTTCTTCCAGATTTCATTCATAGCCATTTTTATGAAAGTTTACAGGTCAATCTCCCTCCACCTGGGAAAAGTTTTGTAATGCCAATTGTTGCCCCAATTTCTGGGTTGATTCTAACATATTCGAGTAATATAATTTTTCAATTCCTTCATGAGCAGCAAGATAAAAAATTTCTCAGAGATACATTTGGAACTTATATCTCTCCTGAGGTGTTAGATAAAATGTATGAGGAAAAGCAAGCTCCAACACTTGGAGGAATTGAAGGTCATCATACAGCCTTTTTTTCAGATATTCAAAATTTTTCAACTTTTTCAGAAGTACTTGAACCTGAGAAAATGGTTGCAATTATGAATGAGTACTTAACTGTCATGTCTAAAGTTATTCTCGATCATGAAGGTACTTTGGATAAATATATTGGTGATGCAATTGTTGCTTTTTATGGTGCTCCTGTAGCTGTAGAAAATCATGAGAAAAAATCATGCTTTACTGCTTTGGCTATGCAAGATGCACTGAATGATTTGAGAATTAAATGGAAAAAAGAGAATGACTGGCCAGACATTGTTTATTCAATGCAGCATCGAATCGGATTAAATTGTGGGAAAATGGTTACTGGAAATATGGGATCAGAAATGAGAATGAACTATACTATGATGGGTGACACAGTAAACCTAGCAGCCCGCTTAGAGTCTTCAGCTAAACATTATGGAGTTTATAATTTTGTTGGTGAAAATATTTATGAAGCAACAAAAGATGATTTCATCTTTAGGTTTTTGGATTTTGTTCGTGTAAAGGGTAAAAATATTCCTGTTAAAGTTTATGAACTAGTATCTCACAAGGATAATATTAGCCATGAAAATGTAGCTTTAGTAAAAGTATTCGAAGAAGGTTTAGATTTGTATTACCAGCAAGATTGGTCAAATGCATTAAGTCGATTTGAAGAGGCTGAAAAAATAGAAGACCATTTCACATCAAGAAATACGACACCATCGAATATCTATATTGATAGATGTTTAAAATTTAAAGAGAGTCCTCCTGGAAAAGATTGGGATGGTGTTTGGACTATGACTTCTAAATAATTTTATTATGATTAATATGAATTATAGAAAAAAATGAAAAAAACACGTGGACATATTTTATGGGTAGATGATGAGATTGAACATCTAAAGCCACATATACTTTTTCTCGAGGAGAAGGGGTATAATCTTTCTAAAGTTAATAATGGCCAAGATGCAATCGAAATAGTCAAGAATAATTACTTCGATCTAGTACTTCTTGATCAGTCTATGCCTGGAATGGATGGCTTAGAAGTATTATCTCAACTAAAAAAGCAGCGTAAAACTCAACTAATTATCATGATAACTAAAACTGAAGATGAATGGTTGATGGATGAGGCAATAACAGGCCAAGTAGAGCAACTCTTATTTAAACCTGTAAATCCAAATCAAATTTTCATGGCTTGTAAGCAAGCTTTAGAAAAAAAATCATTAAGTGAAGAAAGAGCAACAAGAGAATATTTAAAAGAATTCCAGGAGCTAAATGATCAACTTAGAGAAAACCTTAGTTCTCAAAATTGGTGGCTTCTCTATGATAAACTTGTGGAATGGCAATTAAAATTTGATTTATATAAAGATATAGGATTAGAAACAATTTTAGATGAACAAATTCAAACCTGCAATAAAGAGTTTAGTTCTTACATTGAAAGATCATATGTGGAATGGTTAAAAAATGAAAGTCGTCCAAGGTTGTCAACAGATGTTTTTAGAGATTTTGTTAAACCAAGGTTAGAAAAAAATGAAAAGGTATGTCTCCTTGTTGTCGATTGCATGAGATATGACCATTTTAAAAGTCTTCTACCTGCTTTAGAAAATATTTTCACTATTGATGTGGACTTTAAATTCTCATTATTACCAACAGCTACTCCCTATTCAAGAAACTCTATTTTTTCAGGAATCTTCCCAGATGAAATGGTGAAAAAATACAAAGAACAAGCTATTGACATGCAAAGTGATTCTTCAAGTTTAAATAAACATGAAAAATTGTTTTTGGAGGATCAGTTAATAAAGTATGACCTCGAAAATAAAAAAATACATTACCATAAGATATGGGCAGTTCAGGAAGGTGAAAAATTCAAAAATAGAATAAAAGATTTTCTTCAAAAAGATATGCTTGCATTAGTAGTGAACTTTGTAGATATATTAGCACATAATAGCTCTCAGTCTGGCGTTCTGAAAGAGATGGTTCCTGATGAGGCGGGTTATCGCTCTGCTGTGAAGTCTTGGTTTGATAATTCATGGCTTCTTGATGTGTTAAAAGTACTTAGCGAAAATGATTGGACTGTGGTTCTAACGAGTGACCATGGAAGTATTAGGGTCAAAAATGATATAATGGTTGCTGCAGATAAAGGCGCATCTTCAGGCGTAAGGTATAAGCATGGAAGGAATCTGAATTCAAGTACCAAAAATGCACTTGTTATAAAAGATCCTGCAGAATATAAACTACCAGCATTCGGTCACCAACCTAGTTATGTAATTGCTAAAGATGAAAATTATTTTGTATATCCTAATGATGTACACAAATATCAAAATAAATTTAAAAATTCATTTCAGCATGGAGGTATTAGTATGGAAGAAATGATGGTTCCTATCGGAATAATGAAGCGGAAAAAAAATGATATTTAAAAGTAAGTCAGTTCTTGAAACATATATAATAGCTGATAAAATATTAACTAAAATAAAACCGGGTTCTGTTATTGCATTATTAGGAGATTTAGGAACAGGGAAAACAACGTTTACTCAAGGGTTTGCTAAAGCACTCAAAATTGAAGAACGAGTTGGATCTCCAACTTTTAAATTGGTTTCGGAATATGAATGCAATCCATATAAGTTATACCATATTGATGTTTATCGATTAAAAAATTCAAGTGAATTTTTAAATATTGGTGGAGAAGAGTATCTTTCCTCAAAAAATAGTTATACTTTAATCGAGTGGGCAGATATTATAAAAGATGTTCTCCCTATAGATACAATAAAAATTAAATTATCTAGAATTAAGGAAGATAAAAACATTAGAAAAATCAATGTTCAAGGACTGAATAATGGATTCTAAAACTATACTTTCGATAGAAACGTCTTCGAATGTATGTGGTATAGCAATAACTTCAGGACTTGAACTTATTGCCCTAGAAGAAGATTTTAATTTTAGAAAACATATTGAAGTTTTACCATCTCTGTACGAAAAAATTATGAATGAAAGTAAGTTTTCATTAGAAAAAATTGATGCAATAGCTATAAGCATCGGACCTGGATCTTTTACAGGTTTAAGAATAGGTCTCGGTTTTGCGAAAGGGCTAGCATATTCTCATGGACTACCTATTATACCTGTTCCCACTTTTCTATCATTAGCTTATAGTTTAAAATTGTCACAACCCTCTAGTGGTATGATTCTATCACATGGTACGAAAGTATTTTATCAAGAGTTTAGATGGTCCAAAGAGATTCCGAGCCCTTTACTTCCTCCAGCGGTATTCAATATCAAGACATTACAAGATGAAAAAGAAATAGCTTTCCAATCCAATTGTGAAGCTCTTCTAGAGCCAGATACAAGAATTAAAAAAGCTGATTTAACATCAGAAAACATTAGTTATTTGGCAAATATAAACTTTAAAAATTGGCTTGAAGATAGACCTTATCAGTTGGTTCCTGATTATATTGCTAATTTTAATACTAATCCTATTGGATAGAAAACTCAAAATAAGATTAGGATCTGAAAAAGATACTGACGAAATCTTGAGAATTGAAAACTCATTATTTAAAGAGGATTCTTGGTCGAGAAATATGATTTTTTCTGAGCTAAAAAAAGGAATTAATAAAAAAACATTTTTAGTTGAGCGGAATCAAAAATTGATAGCCTATTTAATGATTCGTTTTTTTGGCTTAGAATATCAAATTTTAAATTTGGCCGTTTCAAAGATCGAACAGAATAAAGGTGTAGGTTTATTATTATTATTATTTTTTTTAAAAAAGATACCTATTAATTCTTCCGTATTTTTAGAAGTAAAAGAAAGTAATTTGCCTGCAATTAGTTTGTACAATAAATTAGGTTTTATTAAACAATATGTAAGGAATAAATATTATTCTGATGGAAGCAATGCTTTAGTTTTACATCACAATAAAATTAATTAATGTTATGGCATGGTTTAAAAGAAAAGAAAAAAAACTAAAAAATCCTACTAAAAAATCAATCCCTGATGGTCTATGGGGTAAATGCCCATCATGTGGTGAGATCATATATAAACCTGAACTTGAAAAAAACTTATCGGTATGTCATCATTGTAATCACCACTTTAGGGTTCCTCCTGAAATTTATAAGAGTTTATTAATTGATGAAGGGTCAGATAAAAGGTGCTTTGAAAATATTAAATCAATTGATTTTTTAGGATTTAAAGCAAAAAAAGCTTATAAAGATCAAATTTTAGATGCAAATAAAAAAACAAAAGAGTACGATGCTATTCAAGTTTTTGAAGGTGATATAAATAAAAAAAATGTTGTTTTGGGAATCATGAACTTTCAATTTATTGGTGGTAGTATGGGCTCTGTTGTTGGCGAGATTGTATCTCGATCAATTGTCCTCGCTGGTAAAAAGAAAATACCTTTTATTCTTATTTGTTCTTCAGGTGGTGCAAGAATGCAAGAGGGAGCGATTTCGTTGATGCAATTAGCTAAAACAAGCACACAATTGGCAAAATTTAATAAAGAGGGTGGTCTATTTATTCCAATTTTAACAGATCCAACAACAGGAGGTGTTACCGCTAGTTTTGGTATGTTAGGTGATTTAATATTGGCTGAACCTGGAGCATTAATAGGTTTTGCTGGTCCAAGGGTAATTAAGCAAACAATCGGCCAAGATATGCCAAAAGGTTTTCAAAGGTCAGAATTTTTACTTGAAAAGGGCTTTGTTGATCATATAATTGATAGAAAAAATATGAAAGAAAAATTATCCACTCTTTTAACGCTGCTGCAATGAAATCTAAACCCAAAATTTTAATCACTAATGATGATGGTATTTTTTCATCAGGCATTTATGCTTTATGGGAGGCTTTATCCCAAGTTGGTGATGTTTATGTAGTTGCACCAAGTGATGAGAAGAGCGCCGCAAGTCACTCAATTACTATTAATAATTTATTAAGAGTAAAAAAAGTTAAAAGAGCAGGGGGGTTTGAAGGATGGTCCGTATCGGGTACACCCGCTGATTGTACTAAAATTGCAGTCAAAGAAATTTTGAATTTTATCCCAGATTTATTAGTCTCAGGTATTAATAAAGGATCTAATCTTGGCAACAATATAATGTACTCAGGAACCATTGCAGCAGCAGCCGAGGGAGCAATATTAAATATTCCCTCAATTGCGATTAGTTTAGATTCACATAATGTCAAAGATTGGAGTGGGGCTAAAATAGAGGCTATAAAAATATCAAAAAGCATACTTAAAAATGGTATTCCTAAAAATACATTATTAAATGTAAATGTTCCATATTGTAATTCTGAAGAGATAAAAGGGGTGAAAATAACACACCAAGGTAATCAATATTTCAAGGATGAATTTGAAAAAAGAAATGCTCCTTCAGGTTCCTCTTATTACTGGATGAAAGGGGAAATCATTGATAAAGATACTTCAAATCAATTTGATGGTAATGCAGTATCAAAAAAATACACAAGTATTACACCTATAACTTTCAAGTTTACAGATACTTCATATTTCAATACACTGGTTGATCTTCATGAAAATTAATATGCTAAATGAATCTGGTATTATTATTTTAGATTTTGGGTCGCAATACACTCAACTTATTGCTAGAAGAATTAGAGAAAATAATGTTTATTCTGAAATTTTATCACCAGAAACAAAAATAGATGAAATCTTATCAAAAAAGCCAGCAGGCTTAATTTTATCTGGCGGCCCAAATAGTGTTTATAAAAGTGATGCACCAAAATTTGATACAAGAATTTTAAGCCTTGATATTCCCATAATGGGAATCTGTTATGGCCTTCAATTATTAGCGCACAAAGATGGAGGCCGGATAAGTTCGTCTGGTGATGGTGAATATGGATTTGCTTCTATTAACATTAATAAACAAAGTGGCTTGTTTTCAAATATTAGCTCAGAATCTGAAGTCTGGATGAGCCACGGTGATAAAATTGAAGAGATGCCGGATAGGTGGCAAATTTTAGCAACTTCATCTAATGGAGTAATTGCTGCAATAGGAAATGAAAATCAAAGTCGCGTAGCAACGCAGTTTCATCCTGAGGTTTCTCATACAAAAGAAGGAAAAGAAATAATTTCAAATTTTCTTTTTAAAATTTCTAATTGTACACCAAACTGGACCGCAGGAAATTTTATTAATGAGCAAATAAATATAATTAGAGAGAGAATAGGTAAAAAAAAAGTTTTAGTGGGTGTTAGTGGTGGAGTTGACTCAACTGTTGTTGCAGCCCTTCTACACAAAGCTGTTGGTGAAAATTCGATCGCTGTTCTTATTGATCATGGTCTTTTAAGAAAAAATGAAGCCATTGACTGCGTAGATGCTCTTCAAAAAGGATTAGGCGTTAATATCAACTCTTATGATGAGTCAGAATCTTTTCTATCAAAATTAAACATGATCACAGACCCTGAAAAAAAGAGAAAAATAATAGGTAACGAGTTTATTTTTTCTTTTGAACGCATTGCTGAAAATCTCGGGAAAATTGACTTTTTAGCACAAGGGACTCTTTATCCCGATATTGTTGAAAGTGGATTTAGTAAAGGTAAAAGTGCACATGTTATTAAAAGTCATCACAATGTAGGCGGTCTTCCTGAAAATATGGATTTTGAACTAATTGAGCCATTAAAAGATTTATTTAAAGACGAAGTAAGAAAAGTAGGTTTAGAGTTAGGGCTACCTAAATCCTTAATTCAGAGACATCCATTTCCAGGTCCAGGCCTAGGTGTCCGGATTATTGGCGAAATATCTAGAAGTAGAATTAAAATTCTTCAAGAGGCTGATAAAATTTATATGGATATTTTAGTAGAAGATAATTTATATGATGAAATTTGGCAGGCCTTTGCAGTCTTAATCCCAGTTCAAACTGTTGGTGTTATGGGAGATCAACGTACCTATGAAAACCTATTAGGTCTTAGGGCTGTAACAAGTCAAGATGGTATGACGGCTGATTGGTTTAGGATGCCTTCTGACACCTTATCAAAAATTTCAAATAGGATTGTAAACAATGTGCAAGGAATAAATAGAGTTGTTTATGATATTACTTCTAAACCACCTGGAACCATAGAATGGGAATAACTAGACTTTATAAATAACAAATAAGTATATGAGCCAAATTCAAATTAGAAATGCAAAAGAGAAAGATTCTGATCAAATAGCAATCGTATTATTAGATTTTTATAATATGAAGAATAAAGAGGAAGCTACTAGAACCTTTCAATCCGAGTCCCAAAAAGGTTACCATTATATTGTAGCCAGGCAAAATGATAAAATCATTGGACTAGTAACTTGGTTAACACATGGTTTATTAAAACATGGCCTTTTCGAACTAGATAGAATTTGTTTATTAAAAGAATCAAGAGGTCTTGGTCTTGGAAAAACCTTAGTTGAGAAATTGATTGAAAACGCTAGAATATTTTACAGAGAACGAAATGAAAATATTCGAAAACTATATTTATTGACTCATGAAGGGAATAAAAGCGCTCAGTTATTTTATGAAAAGGTCGGATTTAAATATGAAGCAACTTTGAATGATCACTATTATGCTAATAAACAAGAAAAAGTCTTCAGTATCTTTTTCAATAAAAATAACAACTAACCAGTATGTGTGGAATTACAGGTTACATTGGTAATAGAAATGCAACACCAATATTACTCAAAGGCCTGAAGAGATTAGAATATAGAGGGTATGATTCTTCTGGAATTGCAATTTTAGACACTGACAGAATTAAATATTTAAAAAAAGCAGGAAAAATTAAAGAACTCCAGGCTTTAATATCTAAAACCAGTATTTATGGTTCAATAGGTATTGCACATACTAGATGGGCCACACATGGTTCTCCAAATGATTCTAACAGCCACCCTCATCTTAATGAAAGTGGAACTATCGCACTCGTGCATAATGGTATTATCGAAAATTATGAAGCGATTAAAGAAACTTTAATAAGAAAGGGTGTTATTTTTCAAAGTGAAACAGATACCGAAGTTTTAGTTCATTTAATCTCCGCTATTTACTATGAAGATAAAAAACTTTCATTTGAAGACGCTGTCCGCGCAGCTTTACAGGAAGTAGTTGGAGCATATGGAATTGTCGCTTTATGTAAGGATGAGCCGGAGAATTTGGTAGCAGCAAGAATGGGAAGTCCTCTTGTTTTAGGTGTTGGTGAAAACGAGTATTTTTTAGCAAGTGATGCTTCACCTATAGTTGGATATACTAGAAATGTAATATATCTCGATGATGGAGAAATCGTAAGCCTAACAAAAAACACACACAATATATCCACTCTCAAATCCAAAGAAATCCTTACAAAAACTCTAACTGAAATTGACCTTACTATAGATGAAATAGAAAAAGGCGAATTCCCTCATTTCATGTTAAAAGAAATTCATGATCAAACTCATTCGATTACGAATACTATGAGAGGAAGATTAAACTTTCAAGATGGAACCACAAACCTAGGTGGAATTTCTGAATTTATACCCAGCTTAATTAATGCTTCTAGAATATATATTACAGCCTGTGGTACTTCATGGCATGCTGGCCTCATTGGAAAGCACTTAATCGAAACATATGCTCAAGTCCCTGTCCATGTTGAGTATGCCTCTGAATTTCGTTATCGCAAAGCAATTATAGATTCTGATACTATTCTAATTGCTATAAGCCAATCTGGTGAAACCGCAGATACGCTTGCAGCCATAAAAAAGGCAAAAGAACTTGGAGCTTTAACACTTGGTATCTGCAACGTAGTGGGAAGCAGCATAGCAAGAGAAACAGATGGTGGTATTTATACTCACGCTGGCCCGGAAATTGGTGTCGCTTCAACAAAGGCATTTACTTCACAAGTAACAGTTCTAACAATGCTCGCACTGATGCTAGGTCGAAAAATAGAAGTAGCTAAAAACAAAGGACAAAATCTAATTTCTTCTTTATCTGAATTAAATAAAGATGTTGAAGAGATTTTAAAAAATCAAAAAAAAATAAAAGAAGTTGCAAAATTCACTAAAGATGTAAATCATTATATATATTTAGGTAGGGGAATTAATTTTCCAGTAGCACTTGAAGGAGCATTAAAATTAAAAGAAATTTCTTATATCCATGCAGAGGGTTACCCTGCAGCTGAAATGAAACATGGTCCAATAGCATTAATTGATGAAAATATGCCAGTTGTCGTTCTTGCTCCAATGGATAATACTTTTTCTAAAATTTTAGCAAATATTCAAGAAGTTAAAGCCCGAAAAGGTATTATCATTACAATCACAGATACTAAGAATTCAGAATTAGAAAAGTTATCAGATTTTATATTGTATGTACCTCCCACACATCAGCATGTTTTTCCAATAACAAGTTCAGTGATTTTACAATTATTGGCTTATGAAATAGCTGTATTGAAAAATTGTGAAATCGATCAGCCTAGAAATTTAGCAAAATCAGTTACAGTGGAATAAACAATAGGGATTATTATCGTTTCCCCTATGTAGTGGTTATAAACATCTCTGTAACAATAACTTACAGAAATCTATACTGGTCAAAATACACTCCTTATCAACAACTCCTTTACGACCGAATAAAGTCATATAGAGAAGATTTTGTTTCACCTAAAAGATGGTTTGAGATACGAAAAATACTTACATCTGAAGGATTGAAATCTCCACTTGGTAAGACATTAGGAAACAATCATATAATGAGTATCTATAAGAAAGGTAAGATAAGAGAAGATAGATTGAACTCTGAAGTCAAAGTCAAAAAATCATTAGATATAATTGAGTACGATAGTGACCAAATTACCATTTTAGACTAACCTCAAAACACCCTCTAAATTCCTTCAGAAATCCTTATCTTTTTTAGATGTGTGAATTCATATCTAACAGGATAAATAACGATGTAGGTGTAATTATAAAGGTTTATAGGGTATTCTGTGATAGTATGTGAGAGTAATTGAGGGGTATGGGTAATAGATGGGGATTGGACAAACTTTTTTTTATAAAATACCGACTCTATGTAATTTTCATATAGAGGTTATTTTTTTCTCTATATGAATCCTTTCAAATGAAGTCAGATTACTTTGGTTTCTTCTTATCTGATTCTTTCACATAGACACTTCTATCTTTCTTCTTTTTGTATTCATCTCTTTCATCTAATGATTTAGAAGTAACCTTACGAACTTTACCAGTCACATCTTTGGTAACTACACCTTTCCGTTTATCCATCTCTTTCTTTGGTAATACTCTAAATGAATCACCTTTTTTACTTGTCTTTATCTTCATAGATAACTTGTATCTAAACTCATCACATAATTCATCATCAGACATCTTACCGATAAGTTTATCAGTATGAACTTTACCATTCATATGGAGACTACCTATGTGACACCATACTGGTTTACCAAAGTATGATACCTTACCTCTGATATGTTTATCTGTTTTTACAAGTGATATACTTTCATTACCCTTATCAGTTAGTTTAGACTTCTGATTGATAACTACATTCATCAACTTCAATTCTCTTTCCCATTCATTGATTTGAGATAGGTGAGGATATTTAGAATCTTCAAGTTTCTGAATCTTCTTTTTTAGTTCTTCCACATCCTTATCAATCTTACTGATTTTATCTTCACGACCTTCAATCCATCCCCACATTCTTGACCTCTTACCTAATAGGTTTTCAAGAGGGTATTCATCATAGGGAAGATTCTTCCAATCAATGGGTGGTCTACCAGTTTTATTCTTCATACAAATCCTTTATAGTTGATATTTTTGTATATCCTCAAATTTACCACTTTATCAACCAATAATACAATAGTGAAATGGTAAAGGGTTGATATTATGTTGTATATTCAGGTGAAATGAGAAATCAACAACCAAAATAACAGAGGAAATAAAAATGAAGAAACCAAAAAACATAAATCCCTACATCGTGTATACACAAACATTAGTTGATATAATAAAAGAAATATCTGAACTCAATAAATCAAATAGTTCAGAACTAAATCATTATGTCGGTTCAGATAAAATATATGATGATGGATTTTTCAATGGAGTGAATAAAATACTTTATCTAATAGTAAAACGACTTCACTTGTCCGTTGATAATGGAAAAATATAAGAATGGTGAATTGGGTTGATAAACTATCAAAACTGAAACTATGACAAAATATCAACTAAAAGACAAACTCTATCGGAAATATTCTGGTATTTCAGAAATCAGACCACTACTTATTACTGAAAGTGAGAGTGAATGAATATTGATGAAAGTAATTGGAAATATATATGGAAACAAAATGGGTAATTGGTTGATAAAACTGGATGTGTTTTTTTATTCAAGTTTATCAACCAAAAACAAAGTGGATAGAATGTAATTTGTTGATATTATGGATAAATTGAGGGGTATCAAATGACAAGAAAACAAATAAATCAACAACTGAAAAACGGAGAAATAAAAATGGAATTATTATTTGAAAACAAGAACCAAATGGGTGGATATATTCATCAGAAGTACTCTGTAATAAACCAAGTTCAAAGTAGTATCAATGTTTTAGACCTTGGTGTTATACCACAAAAGAAAACTGAAGATGTGATTTTTGAAACTATTATTAGTGGTGTAAAAAAAGGTGACTTTCCAATAAGAGTTATTACTAACAATAATTCTGATAAGATTATTATCTTGAATAATGTTATGAAGAAGTTCAAGAAATTGAAAATGATGAGTCTTGATATCAACAACCCATTTACTTTTACGATTGTTCGTAAAGGTAGAGATTTATTGATGAAGTAAAATGAGATTGGTTGATAAAGTGAGTTCGTTTTTTTTGTTCTACTTTATCAACCATAAACAAAGTAGATAGAATGTTTAGTGTAGACATTCAGAGTTAGATTTGAAAAGATAGAGAAATTATAAACAGAAACTAAAAAAGAGGTTACAAATGAAAAGTAAACAGAATAATAAATACGAAATCGGAAAACCAGAGATGTCTTATAGTGATGTCATAATGTGGAATAAACAAAAGTTCAATAGACTTGGTTATGAAGATGACTTTCAATACAGAAGTAAGGATAAGAACAAATGGGGTGTTTCTACTTTCTTTCTGAAAGGTGGAAAGGGAAAGAAGGAGAAATTCTACAATGAGAAGGACTCAATTATAATGGACTATAAGTCAATTACAGATGTTAGTTCATTTTTAGTAAAAAGAAACCTTTTCAGAAAACAAGTAAACGATAAAAAGTTTGTTATCATTAGTCTACCAAAGTATGAGATGAAAGACTTATATCGGTTTGGACTTTTGTGGTTGTCAGATGGATATCACGATGAGAATGATTCATCAACTTGGTTTGGTAGTAATGGTTGGGATGAAAATAACGATGTAATAGAACACGGTAAGATAAAAGAGATAATCGGATATCTACCTAACAAATTCCGTAATGGATTCTTTGATATAATGGATGGAAGATACTTTTTTATCATTCCTTCACAAGAGGTTGTTTATTCAACCGATTTTAGTCTGATGATGAATGTCAGAGGACAAGAAGGTGAGAATGATTCTTACAACAAAACAAGAGTAGAAGGATTCCTATCTACTTGGGTTGATGTTGAGGTTCCAGTTTCGGTTGATGTAGATGATAAAGATTACAGAGTCATATCTGAAAAAATACATAACTACAGAAATGGAACTTCAAAGATTGAAGTCTCAATGTCTGAAATGTATAAGAGATTGAGTAATCAAACTGGTGACTTTTATAATAGTAAGACGAGTGGTAAAGAATGGTTTGATGAGGATTTCAGAATGAAAGGACTCCAAAGTAAGTCTACAGGAAATCATATGATGAGTTCTTCAAATCCTGATTATAAGGGTGGTGTTGGAATATCAGAATCATTTACTGATAAATGGGATGGTTATGGAAAGTATACTCCACCTTTAGATGAATCTCTTGATATAGAAGATAATAAGAAAGTTGAAATGGTCTTGGATAGTCTTGATGAAAGAAGAAAAGAAGTTCAAAAAGGATTTCGGAAATGGAAAAAAGATACCAGTAAGAGACTTGATGAAATAATCAATCATCTCCAAGAAGGTAAGAAGTCTTTGTTGGAGAATTCTAAAGAGATTGATAAGGTTCTGAAGGAGAAGGTTGAGTATGATACTAACTTGAAACAATTTCGTGATTCTTGGGTGGAAGATAACCTTCCAAATTTTCAAGAAGGTTATAGAAATAGTTTACAAGTTCCTAATAAATACCAGGAGTTCACAAAGGACTTGATGGTTGGTAAATACAAACAAGATATTGGAATACTTACAATGTTGAGTGTTGATACTTTGAAAAAAATGAGAACAAGTGGTTCACCATTCTTCAAAGACTTATTAGAATCTTCAACAATTGTAGATACCAGTAAGAGTAGGAATTATTACAAAGACAAACTTCATTTATCCTATGGAAAAGAAGATAAAGTCAGTCAGATAATTTTTGGGGAGTTTTATGGTTTAGGTGATGAGGAAAGTTTAGTCTCAACACCTAATGAAAAGAGACAAATGGATTATCTTCAATATGGAAGTAATGACTACATTGTTTTCTTTATTGAGAGGTTTGTAAAACTTGTTATCAAAGAATTAGAACTCTTTATAAGTAATAACAAACTGAAGAAGAATCACAACTTGTATAGGGATGAAATTGAAGATTTGAAGAACAAGTATCTACGAGATACTAATCACTTCTTGGACATTCCAATTCCTACTTTGGACAAAGAGAATGAGAATATGGAATTACTATCTTGGATGGATGATTTCTCTGATAAAGTAACTGATATGGTAGGAATAAAGAAGATAGAGATTCCAACTAAACCAAATCCATACAAGAAAGAAAAGTAAAATAATTGGTTGATAAAATGGGATGAGTTTTTTTGTTCTGTTTTATCAACCATAAACAAAGTGTATGAAATGATTTATGTAGATAAACAGACTTAGATTTAGGTGAAATGATAATAATAACAGAAAAAGTAAACAGGAGTAAACAATGATAAATAACAAAAAAGACTATGAACTAATGGGTGATATGAATCCAGTAAGAGACAGAATGGAAGTAGTAGAGTTTCCGTCAAAACTTGAAGAACTACTGAAAGAGATGTTGGGTGTTGGTAGTAAGAGTTTGAGTGAGGTAATTGACAGAAACTTTAGTGAAAAAGATAATGTCAGTTACAATGGTAGTTCAAACAAACCAATGAGTAAAGAGGAAGAAAACAAGTATATGAGATTACTTCATCTTTTCCTTATGGAGACATATTTCAAAATGGAAAAACTAATGGTTCACGATAGAGAAAATTATAAGAACAAATCAGAATCAGTAAAAGAAGGAGAAAACTAATGAATGAATTACAATTAGAGAACGGAGAGAAAATAGTTCTTCCAACAATGAATGAGAACTATGGAAAGTTTTCAGATGAAGAACTTCAGAGTCTTCCAGTAGGAGAACTACAACCTGAAGATTGGACACATCTAACTGATTACTATTACTTTGATTATGATGAGTTTGTTGAAGATACTGGACTAAATGAGGAGATTGTAAATCAGATAGTTTTTCTTGATTTGTTGGGTTGGACAATCAAATCAGAGTCTTATCTGAATAACCATATGATGGGTGGAAGTGTAGGTGGAATGAGACTATTGTTGAAAGGTGAACCTA
>JAOHKG010000040.1 GCA_028101095.1 Fidelibacterota bacterium
TGATAAGACTAACCCAACCTTAGGGTCTATAACCATTGCATCTAATAATTTAGATAATACCCTTGCAATTCAAGGTCAGGTCATAACGCTTACGTTTGCATCTACTGAAGATATTTCAGTACCAACCGTAAATATTTTGGGTGGTGCTGCTGTAGTCACTAATGTTGCAGATTCAAGTAACTGGGTTGCGACAAAAACTGTTGGAGGTGCTGACAGTGAAGGGGTTGTTGGATTAAGTATTGCTTATTCTGATAAAGCCGGAAATAATGGAACGACAAGAACTGATATAACTGGTGGAGATGACCCTGTAACTGTAGACCTGACAATACCTCAAGTCACGAAAGCTTCTATTGCAACAAATAATGGAACTGGGGATGAGCTATCTGTGCCTGGAGATGTTGTTACACTCAATGTTGAAACCTCAGAAGCCATACAGGCTCCTACAATTTTAATTGCAACACAAAGCGCAACTGTTGTCCAGGGAGCAGATGCCCTTACATGGATTGCAACATATACCATGACAACAAATGAGTCAAATGGAGCAGTTAATTTCGCAATTGATTTTATGGATCTTGCAGGTAATCGAGGAAATGGTGGGGCTTCTTATACTGCTATATTAAACGATGATGACGGTAATACTGTTAGTTTTGATAAAACTCAGCCGCAGTTAGATTTAATAAGTATTCAATCGGATAATACTTTAATCGCTTATGCTAGAGTTGGATCCGAAGTCACTCTTTCTTTTGAGTCTAATGAAGCATTGTCTTCATATTCAGTCACTATTAATGGAAATGCAGCCGCTGTTTCTTATGATGCAGCAGCTGATAGATTTAGTGCTGCATATACGCTAGTTGATGGGGATACAGAAGGAGATGTTGCTTTCACGATTGATTATACAGATTTAAACGGTTATCAAGGAGTGCAACAAACTGAAACATTGGATGATTCTAATGTAGAATTTGACAAAACTCCCCCAGAAATGAGTAGTCTGATTTACAGTTCCAATAATGCAAATTTAACTAGGATGGCACAAGAGGGAGATGTTATAACCGTAGAAATAAACACGAACGAAAACATACAATCCCCAACCATAACATTAGCAACAAATCCTAGTGGAACACCCGTTGCTGGAGGAACGGAGGCGATTTGGAGTTCAAATTATACAGTACCATCTCTTTCCGATGGAGTAGTTGCTCTGCAAGTAGATTTTAAAGATTATGCAGGTAATTCTGGAACAAGGCAAGTTGCACCACTGTCAGGAGATGTTGTTACCTATGATGGAACAAGTCCAGCATTAACTACAGTTACTTTAGTAAGTAATAATAATTATTCAACCGCAAAGGCAAAACTCTTTGATGAATTGACGTTAACAATCGTTGCAGGAGAAAGTATTCAAACCCCAGTTATTACAATTTCTGGAACTTCTGTCACGCCTGAAATAGGCGTTGATGATGAGAATTGGACAGCTACCTATATCATGCAGAATGCTGATGCAGAGATAGATATTCCCTTCACTATAGACTTTAAAGATCTAGCAGATAACGCTGGTACGCAAGTAGTTGCTACTACTGGTGGTGAGATAGTCAACTATGATAATACGGCACCAATAACAACGGGTCTCATAGTTGACCTAAAAGATGCTTCGGATACAGGATTATTGAATAATGATAATATCACCACAGTACTTACTCCAACTTTTGAAATTCAAAACTTGACATCAGGTCCAGCACTTGGAGCAGGGGAGAAATTGATACTCAACATTAATGGTGTAGACTATGATTCTCTCACTATTACTGTAGATGCTATGAGTATAGCTGTTCCGGATGCATCCCCACTAACAAATAATGTTTTACCTTATGAAGTAACTGCCTTTATTCGTGATTTAGCAGGAAACCTATCTCTTGCCTCATCATCGCTTAGTATCACTGTAGATACAGAATCTCCTCTGACTAATGGAGTCTTAAACCTAACTGATCTTTCCGATACTGGCTCGGATAATGCTGATGAAATCACAAGCGATAATACGCCAACTTTAGAGGTAAATGGACTAGCTGACGGCCAAATTTATACGGTTCAAATTGAGTATGACCTCGAAGGTGGTGCGTCCAATCAATTAGTTATTGATCAACTGATGGCTCAAGCTATAACAGATCAATTCACGACAACGGCTTTAAGCGACGGGGTATACACGTTTACTTATAAGCTTGTAGATACAGCAGGTAATATATCTTCAGAGAGTAATCCTGTTATTATCACCATAGACCGAACACAGCCAACTATTCCTACTGCACCGGATCTCACTGATGCATATGATACAGGTACATTAAACTCAGATAACTTGACAAATTTAGCGGATCTTGAATTTAGTATTTCTAATCTAGTTATTGGAGAAAGTCTAGAAATCTATGATGATGCGGATAATAGCCTTCTTGGTACAAAAACTATCACAGCAACAACTGAAACGATTATCATAAATGGTTTTACTGAGGGAGCTCATGTTGTTTATGCCAAGATTACTGATCTTGCTGGAAATCAATGTGGCGAGACCGGTCTTTTAGCATTTGAAGTTGATTTAACGGCAATAGATGTGACAGGTATTACCATGGATTTAAATAGTTCTGATGACTCAGGTGCTTTAGATGATGATGAGCTGACAAACGTCAATACACCATCGCTTACGATCTCGACAGTTTCTACTAATGATATTGTTAAAATTTATGCAACAAATGTTTTGGTTGGTACAGCGACTTCTACCGGAACAAGTGTCTCAGTCACAAGCAGTGTTCTTATAGATAACCCGTACGTAATGTCTTTTACTGTGACAGATTACGCTGGTAACGTTTCACTTGTTTCTGATAATACACTTCCTATTACAATAGATACAACGCCATGGGAGCCGCCAGTTGATTTAGTCTTACAGTTTGATACAGGAGCAGATGCTTCAGATAATGTAACGAATGATCAAACACCTACATTTAGAATTTCTAGTGGCCTTGATTTTGCTGAGCTTGATTTGATTCGCTTGTATAGCAATGATGGTGTATCAAATACCCTAATTGAATCTACGCGGAAAACTGCTTCTAAGACCTTTCATGACATTACTGTTCCTGATGCATCAGCGCTTGGTGAAGGAAGTTACGATTTTACGTATGATATAGTCGATTATGCAGGAAATGTATCTTTAAATACAAGTGCTGCTCTAACAATTATTGTGGACGTTACTGCTCCACTATATATCTTGAATGTAGATCTAGATGATGCCACAGATTCAGGTGGGGACCCATTAGATGCAACAGATCCTCTAACTATTGATAACTTAACAAATAGTTCTAACCTAAGTATAACATTAAGTGGATTTACTGCAGGTGACTATGCCCAGTTATATTATACTTATAGTGTTAGTGGTATAACGAATATTGTAGAACCTAATGGTTTAGTCTCTGTAGGCGATGCTGGAAGTAAAACGTATCAATTCCCACATATAGGTGATGGTGCTTATACAATAATTGGATATTCGGCAGACCTTGCGGGCAACGATAATACAGCCGTAACTCTTGTTGTGACGGTAGATACTACCCCACCTGATGCGAGTTTGGTTACTTTAGATCTGATGGATGCTTCTGACACAGGAGGTGATCCTACAGACCCAACAGACCCATTGACGATTGATAATCTTACGAATGTAACGACTCCAAATATTCTTATTTCTAATGTTTCCGTCACAGATTCAGTGACTCTTTATAATGATGATGTTAACAATTCTGTAAAAGCACGAGGACTTCCAGCTGCTTCGACTATTACTTTAGCACAAGATTTAACGGCAGCAGCCGATGCAGCTATTACTTTTTATGCTACATTAAAAGATGCTGCTGGTAACGAATCGATAGCTTCTCCGGTACCTTTAGTAGTTACCTTAGATACCACAGCTCCACTTTCTGGTACAACTCCACCACTACCAGATTTAACAGATGCAACCGATACTGGTGAGTTTCCTGCAGATAATAAGACTTATATTCAAAATCCTAGTTTTGATCTTACTTTAACTGGCGCATTCCAGCCAGATAGCTTAATTCTTTATGCTCAAACAGGTATTACAAAGTCCATTGTTGGAAGATCCATAAAAGTCCTAAACCAAGAATTCGGAACTATTGCTGTAGCTTTAGGTAAAGAGCTTGCTGAAGCTGCTGATTATACGATAACCTATAAACTTATTGATGCTGCAGGTAATATATCGGCTGAAAGTGCTCCTTTGACACCTCTCCAAGTTGATTTGACGTTTCCTGATGTTCCAGGTGATCCAAATCTAGAGCCTCTTTCTGATACAGGGAAAAGTGATTCAGATAATATTACTAATGCTAGTACCATATCTATTGACATGCCCGGAATTACTTCTGGTCTTATTGGAAAGCTCTATACTTTCACAGACGTAAATGGTGATGGTGTTTTTGATTTTGATGATTGGGGGCCAGATGGTATTCAATCAAATGGCGATTTTGGAGAGGGGAATGGTGCATATGATGAAGGAGAGCCATCTACTGAATCACCCACAATAGTAGTTGCTGATTATAGCGATAATAATGCAGAATTTGAAAATTGGTATTTAAATGATTGGGCACTTTCAGGAAATGATGCTGATTGCGGTTGCTTGGATGGTAGTTTAACTTATAATTATGCTACAATTGCTGATGATTCTCTTGCCATTGGGTTTTTCACGATTCATGAAGATTTAGTTGGACAAAGAAAGCAGTCTGCAAATGCATTGATTGTTCAAGCAGATAGAAAAACACCAGTCCAGAATGTAACTGTTGCTTATTCAGATGCTGACTTTTTAGTTAATTCTTCATCAGGTACACTCACCTATACATTTACGTATAAAGAAGAGTTAGATTCTCAGTTAGAGCCGCCTCGTTTCAATCTTAGGTTTCCAACTAGTGCTAATCTAGAAAACCAACCTCTTGTTTATACTGGATCTAATAATATCTGGAAATATGATCTTGCGTTAGGCGGTTATAATAATGATAATGGACTGATCATAGCTGAGGCTCATTTTGCACAAGATTTAGCAGGTAATGATATTGCTACTCCTGTATGGTCAGATATAACAATTGATAATCTCCCAGCAGATTTTACCGATATAACACCTATTTCTAGTTCTTTTAATAATATTTTAAATAATTTTGGATGGACTTTAAATGAAAATTTAGACCCTCTAGCTGTGAACGCTATTAACTTTTATCAAGATGATGCAGTCGTCGCCACATATCCTTTTTCAGTAGCTGAACTTAGTTTAGGGGTTCGTGCAAATGGAAATTTAGGTGCTGGTTTCGCACTTGCTGACGGTGTTTATACAGTTTCTTTTGAGACAACTGATATTGTTGGTAATGTTGGCAAAGTTGATATTACTAATTATTCCTATGATACTAAGAGTCCTTCGGTAACAATGACTTACTCTAGAGAAGTTGTAACCGCAGATTCACTAGTTACTATTACAGCTACTTTTGATGAACCTGTTACAAATTTTCCAATAATAGAACTTACAGCCATGGACAGTTTAGTTGCTGGCGCGAGCCATGTTGCTGTACCAATGACTCTTCCTGGAGGATGTGAGTGTTTGGATGATAATGGTGATGTAATACCAAATTGTGAACCTGAAATAGATGAAGCAACTTGTACAGATATAAATGGTTTCAATGGTACTTGGGACCTTGATTATTTTGGAGTTACTGATGGGAGTGTTTGGATTTATCATTACATTGCTCCAGGAATCGATGATGTTGATCTAAGTATCACAAATTCCGGTCCACTTGATGTATTTATTAGGTCTACTGATTTAGCTTCAAACCCTCTACATATGGTAGATAATTTAGTGAGTGGCATAACCAATGGATTTGACAACGCAAGTCCACTTTATATTGATAATGATAAAACTCAAGCTACATACAGTTACTTAAATCTTTCAAATAGTACAATTGTTGATGCATCTGGGAGCCCCACAACCTATGCGGGAGCAGGTGGTGATACGATTGAGGTAACCATTACCCTAAATCAACCTATCCTTACAAGTAACCCTGTCCCTGAACTTCGATATACTTATGGGAGTGGAACTGGAACCGGTATTTCAGGTATCTCGTTTGTTTCAGTTGCTGATATTGAAGACGGAGTTGATGCTTCTTCAATAGACCCGTTAACTGAAGCCAATTTAATTTGGAAATATAATCTAATTATACCTGACTTAGCTGAGTGGGATGGGGCCATTGATTTTAACTTTTTAGCCAGAAATTTATCAAATGTTCTAATTCTTGAGGAGAATGAAATTACTGATTCTGAATTTATTGTTGATAATATTCATCCTGCAGATTTTGAAACTGGTATTGTTACCGTTTCAGGTGTCAATCCGGTACAAGGATATATAACTGGTTTTATTGATGTGATTAGTTTAGTTGTTCCTATTCCAGGCCAAATTGAAGATCCGACAATTATAAATGGGGAAGTAAAAGTAGAATTCTTCAATCTTAATAGAGGTGTAGATTGGGTCACTATTGGTGCAAACTCGTCTATTACTGAGGTTGGTGAACTACTTTTCAATAGAAATATAGCAGATGTATATACGGCTATGCCACAGGGAACTGAAATTATTACAGGCGACCAAATTTCTGTTCGAGCTAGTTTGATTGACCGAAATGGAAATATTACGATTGGAAGTGAAAGTATAACGCAAATGGCTTATGATCCAACGTCTCCGGTTATGGGAACGGTAACAGGTGGTAACTTTTCTGGTGAGCTGTCCCCGCAATACTCAAATGACTTAGTGAGTTTGGAGTGGTCAGAGTTTCTTGAAACGGATGAAGGTGAGTCTGGTGTTGAAACGTATGAGATTTTGATAAGAAAATTAGCTGATGGTGATTGCGATTGTTTAGATGGTGATGGTGCGATTATTGCTGAATGCGAAGCTTCAGTTGATTACACAGTATGTGTTTCAGCTGTGGAAGATAGTGGATTTGCAAGCACATGGTCTTTAGCGGATGTTGCAGATTCTGTTTTAATTGATTGGACAAATGTATTACCTCCAACAACAAGCTTCGAGTATAACCCTATTTTAGAACATAATCAGAAATACAGAGCTTTTGTAAGAGCTACGGATGTAGCGGGAAATATTTCAACCACTTTGTCTTCAGATATTCTCTATAGATTGAATTCTAGCCCTATAATTTCATCTCTAGAGCCTGCAATATTAAATGAAGATTTCTTCTGGTCAGATACCCTCCTTTTCACTGATTTAGATTTGAATATTCAGCAAGGTGATCAGTTTACTTTTGAGGTTATTACATCATTACAAGAAGGTGCTACTCCATACTTAGAATCTGGATCAGCTCAAGGTGGAAGTGTTTCAGAAATTATATTAGCAAGTACTGCTAGCCCTCAAGATAACTTTTATAATGGTACAGTTATTAAATTAGTTGACGAACTTGAAGATAGCCTAAGAACTATTCTAGATTATGATGGAACTTCTAAAGTGGCTACCATTTCTGATGGTTTTAATGATTGGTCAAATCCTCCTGTTAATGGTACTTCTTATGAGATAACTCGTGGCTCCGTATCCATCGCAGCATACACTCCGGAAGAAGGTGATTCCGGAATAGAGCGTTATGCAATTTTATCATGGAAACCTTCACAAATAGATGTGAACAGTTATGATTTATCTATTAGGGTGAATGATGCATATAATCATTCTGATACATTGTCATTAATCCTTTCTGTAAATGCCGTGAATGATCCTCCTAGCTTTGACATCCCAACAGAAAAAGAGACCGTTGAATGGAATGAGGATCAAAGTGCTATTTCTCCTGTCACTTTTAATCTAAGTAGATATTTATATGATGTTGATAATGATATCTCTACTGAAATGACTTGGCAAGCCATCATATATGACACATCTCAAATTGATGAAGGATTTCCTTTTGGTCAGGTTATAGTAGGTCCTGGTACCCCTAAGAGCATACACGCGGACTTGCTTAAGCAGTATATAGGTTTTGATATTTACAGTTTTGACTCTAAAAAAAATTCAAGCTCTAATAGTAGTAGAATATCACAAAAAACATTAACTCTAATGAACTTATCAGCAGAAAGTGACCCTTTACTAAATATAACTATTGATGATGTTCAATACGGAAATGGTGCACCTGACTCTTCAA
>JAOHKG010000041.1 GCA_028101095.1 Fidelibacterota bacterium
CAAAACCTTTGCCTAGTTCTGTCCTAAGGTGTTCTTCATCACTTTTTTAATAAAAAAACAAAAAAAAACAAATTAGATCTTGTTGAAAAAAAAATAATTTCTTATTTTCATTTCGACTTTAATTATGGTTTATAGGTTGCGGAACAATTTATATAAACCACTATTCCAGTTACCCACATACCTACCAAAAAAAAAATACAACAAACAACCTTGGAGGTTAACATGAGAAAAGTGTTACTACTTTTACTCTTTCTAGGCAGTACTCTGTTTGCTGATCAATGGATAGATAAACACCATAAGTATGGTACTACCCCAGTTGATTACGAACCTGTATCTGTTGTTATAAACCCTGATTATATTAATACTTACCGCAATGAGGTAACGATTAGTGTTTCATCAGGATCTTATGATAGTGAAATATCTTGGTCAATCAGTATAGCTGATGGAGGAGTAGTTGCAGCAGGTGGTGCCCCTCTGGTTGGAGCCGATGCTATTGTAGTCACTATGCCTGACGGTCTCTATACGCTTACTGCCAGTGATGCATACGATGATGGTTGGAACGGTGCATCTATGTCAATTACTGATAATACTTCTGGTAATGTCTATTTTACTTATGCAATGCCACCGGTAGATGCATCTCCTGAGATAGTGCAGTTTGAAATATCTCAAAGTGTTCCTGGTTGTATGACTGCTGCAGCGTGTAATTATAATGTTGATGCTACAGAAGATGATGGAAGTTGTTGCTTAACAAATTGTGGTGACTTAATCATGAATGGTGGAAGTTATCCTAGTGAGGTTTCTGTAGATATTACAGATGCGTCGGGAACTGTTGTATACAGCGGAGGTCCTAGCAATAGCTTTTTATGTTTAGATGATGGTACGTATACTCTTAATGGTTATGACTCTTGGGGTGATGGCTGGAATGGAGGAGCGAATGCTGCAATTTACGATGGAAGTGGCCAGCTGGTTGCATTTCTTGAATTTGCCACTGGAGCTTCAGGCTCTGTAGAATTCACTCTGCCGTTTGAACTTGTTGTTGAAGCTCCAGTAGGAGTTTTCTTTTCTGAATATACAGAAGGGGCCAGCAACAATAAATATTTAGAAATTTTTAATGGAACAGGTGAAGTTTTAAGCTTAGGAAATTTTGGTTTTCCAAGTGTTTCAAATGCTCCAGCTACTCCAGGTGAATATGAATACTGGAATTCATTTACAGAAGGTGCAACGATCAATCCAGGTGGGGTCTATGTAATAGCTCACCCTAGTGCAGTTGATGCTATTTTAGCCGAAGCAGACCAAACACACCAGTATTTGAGTAACGGTGATGACGGCTATTGCTTAGTCTACGGTACTGAAGATAATTATGCTCTAGTTGACTGCATAGGTGACTATCAAGCTGATCCAGGTTCTGGATGGGCTGTTGCTGGTGTTGAAAATGCAACTAAAGATCATACCTTAGTAAGAAAGCCAGGAATGGTCAGCGGAAACATGGGTAACTGGGCAACGTCTGCCGGAACCGATGCTGAAACAAGCGAATATATTGTATTAGACCTTACTTTTGATGAAGACGGGGCGCAAACTGGAGATTGGTCTGGTTTGGGTTCACATAGCAATGAAGTCGTAGTTCCGTGTGATTTTACAGAAGTAACTCTCAATCTTGTAGATTCTTTTGGTGACTCTTGGAATGGTAATATTCTTACAGTTGGAGACCTTACTTTTACAATTGATGGTATTAACGATGATGGCGCAACAGCTACTTTTACTATTTGCTTGGAAGATGCTCTATATCCAGTGACATGTGGCGGCGGAAGCTATCCATCAGAAGTTAGCTGGGAGATGCTTGCCGCAGATGGTAGTGTGCTCCTTGCTGGAGGAGCACCATATGATGGTTCTCTCCAAATTGGTGAGCCTACAGATATCTTAGGCTGTATGGATCCAACCGCATTAAACTATGATGAAACAGCAACTTTTGATGATGGTTCATGTACATACGCTGGTGATGTCTGTGCAACTGCAGTTGCAGCTGTAGCTGGCTCAAATACAGCGCTTGGCGCACCAACATGGTTTTCATACACTGCCTCACTAACAGGTACTGCAACTATATCTTCTGTTGGTGGTGGTGTTGACACACAAGTTTATGGTTACAGTGGTACATGTGATGCACTTGTTGAAATAGGATTTGGGGATGACGAAGGTGGTTCACCTGAATGGTCTTCTATTATGGTCCTTGATGTGGTTGCAGGTGAGTCATATTATATTAATTGGACAGACGGATGGTCAACTGATGGGTTCGACTGGACTCTTGAAGAAGCGCTTTACCCTGTTAATCCACAAAATTTAACAGCAGAAGCTGGAATGGAAAGTGTTTATCTAGCCTGGGAAGGTGCTGCACCACCTGCAAGATCATTTATTGAAATTGAAAATGAGATTCAGGAAAGAGCACGTTACCAAGCTGAAAAGAAGGCAACTCTTGTTCAACAGGAACAAGGTGTTCATCTTAATTCTTACAGAATCAATCCTGATTATGCAGCCAACAACAATAACTCCAGAACAAATTCTGTTGTTATCAATCTAGGTGGTGGAACATGGCAGGAAGAAATCAGTTGGAATATTACAGATGCTGCAGGAACTGTTGTAGCTGAAGGTGGTGCTCCAATTGAGAACTTAGAGCTTGTTCTTGAAGATGGAACATACATATTTAATGGTTTCGATTCTTACGGAGATGGATGGAATGGGAATTTTGTCACAGCAACAAATGCAACTCAGGTATTTCTATTCTGGTTTTTAGACACTGGAAATGAAGGCAGTGCAGAGTTTGAGGTGAATGATGGTGCTGCAAACCTATCTTTGAGTAATCTTAATTATGACAACTCATCAGATATTTTAAGTCTTGATGTTACCAATAATGGTACTCTCTGGGCATATGGTGGAGATATTGGCTTTTTCTTAGGAACTAGTGCTTCGGGTGATTGTCAAGATGCGAACTCTGTTTTTCAATCCGTTCCTCAGGCGCTTGCACCTGGTGAATCGTATTCATTTCCTCTTACCGGAATCCAGCCTTTCTTGGGTTATGGTGTTCATGCAGTAGGAGCGATGATTGATTGGTCTTGTGATGTTCCAGAAACAAACGAAAATGATAATATCATAAACGCTGAGATTACTATTGAGGACCCATTAGCAGGGATTACCTATTCTGTTTACAGAGATGCTTCAGGTTCGGGTACATTTGATTTACTTGTATCTGGTTTAGAATCTGCAATGTATTTAGATGAAACAGCTACTGGTGGAACTGAACATTGTTATCACGTTACTCAAACAGAAGGCGGAGTCGAGTCTGGTGCTTCTAACAGTGCTTGTGCAACACCGTATAGCTCTTCATCATTCCCAGCACCAACTGCGTTAATGGGTGAAGCTGAAGGATATGATGTTATGCTTGAGTGGACGGCTCCTGATTTAACAGATTGGGAACCACCAATGAATAATTCTCGTTTTGCTCCGTTTACAGGAGAAAAAAATCCGAATTATACCCCTTCCGATACTGAAAATTCAACTCCTCCTGCCACAAGGCAAGGTGGAGATACTTTTGAAACCGCAACCATGATAGATGCATTACCTTATACAGATAATGGTTCTACAGCAGGACTAACAACTGATTACGGCCCATATGATGATTTATCAGGTTTAGTTTGTGATATTACCGGTTACTACAGTGCAACAGCGACGGGTTCCGGTGCCGATGCAGTCTACTCTATCGATCTTGCTGAAGCAGGAAACGTAAATATCTCATTGTGTGGATCTGGTTATGATACAGGTCTGGGTGTATTTACTTCAGACGGAGTTCTTGTTGCTGCAAATGATGATTTCTGTAATCTTCAATCAGAAATTACATGTCAAATGCCTGCCGGAATGTATTACATTGTTGTTTCTGGTTACGGAGCAAATGAAGGCGATTACACGCTTAATGTTAACTTACTTGAAGACCCATCACCGGTTGCTGGATATGCAGTATACAGAGATGGTGAGATGGTTGGTACTACAGAAGGTGTAGATGTAACTTCTTTTACTGAGTTTGTTTATAATCCAGAAACACCTGAAGGTGGTACTTACACTTACACTGTTTCTGCTTATTACGACGTGCAAGACGTTTTGTCTGTTAATTCTAATTCTGTAGATGTAACTACCACTGCACCACCGTTTGAGTGTGTGGCACCTTCAGGATTAATGGCTGAAAGTCAAGGGAATGATGTAATGCTTGATTGGAATGCTCCAGAAGGCGGTCCAAGCTGGTTTACACATTTTGATGGTACCGTTAACAGTGGAGTTGGAACAGCTACAGGGTTATTTACTCTTGAAGCCGCTGTCAAATTTGGTCCAGAAACAACTTTGGATCTCAGCGGACTCTCACTAACGAAAGTTGGATTTTACACTAGTGATGTAACTGCATTATTCAAAGTCATGATCTATGACCCTGTCTCTATGCTTGCAGTCGATTCAACAGATGTTATTGATCCTACAACGTTGGTAGTAGGTGATTGGAATGTTGTTGAACTTCCTAATCCTGTCGCATTAAATGGATCTGATGTGATGTTTGGTTACAAGGTTACTGCTACTACAGAGGGTACCTACCCAGCATCTACAGATCTTGTTTCTGATGCAAATGGAATGGATAATCTAATTGCTGGTTTTGGAGCTGGATTTCAAAGCATGTTAGATGCCTATGATATTGATGGTGGATGGGCAATCGCTGGTTATGCAGACTACGCTCAAGGCAGATCAATTGTTTCTTTAGATCCACCAGTGTTTGACAATATTGTTGTTCCTGGTGATCTTGACGTAAGACATTTAGCTAACTCAGTTGAATTGTCGCTTCCAGTAGAAGAGATGAATCGTGCATTGCTTAGTTTTCATATATATCGAAATGATACGACTATTGCAACTGTTCCAGTTTCAGAGACGTCTTATGACGATATGGATGCTCCATGGGGTATGCTAGATTATCATGTTACAGCTCTATATGACGATACGGAAGAGTGTGGTGAATCTGCTCCTTCTAATGTTGTTACATTAGATCTGGCAAACACTCCACCTGCAGCGGTTAATTTGATAGCACCTGCAGATGGACATGTGATCAATCTAACAGAAGCAAACATGGAAGATCAGACAATGTTCGTATGGTCTCCTTCAAGTGATGCTGATAATGATCCTCTTCAATACTTTCTTGGTTTTGAAGCGGTTGTTGAGGTAGGTGATACCTTAGATCATTGGATTCCTGATAATGCACTTATGAATGGTGATTTTGAGGAAGGATCAGATCATTGGGAGTTCTACCCACCAGAAATGACAAATATTAGCATGGACACTACTGAAGGAATGCTAACGATTGGCGGTCTTAACAACGGTGGAACAAATACTGAAAATAATGTTTACCAATCATGGCCCGGTGATGCCTTGCCTGCTGGTACGCGTTTTGAGGTATACGCTGGAGCTATGTCACCAGAAGATGATTTCATAGGTGAAGGTAACCATGTTGTATTATTTGCTAAGTACTTTGATGCTAACTGGGGTCTAGTCCAAATGGATCTTTCTGATCCAATGAATTCTCAATCCGCTATGGCTGGTGAGTATCATGAGCTAGAGTTAGTATCAGAAGTCGTTGACGGTGCTGCGGTAATGCAAGTAGGTTTAATGTATGTTCAATCTAGTGATGCGGTTGGTGGAGTAGTTCACGTTGATGAAATGTGGATGCACATACCAATGACAGTTACGGGTATTGGAGTACCAAATAGCTTATTTGCCGAACCAATGTTAGAACTTGAAGTTAATGAACTTACATTTTCATGGGATGTATGGGCTGTTGATGGATTTGATGAAACAGAATCCAACGGCTTACGTACATTCACTGTAAGTGCAGGTGAATTACTATCACTAAATGGTGTGTCTTTACCAACAGCATTTGCTCTGCATAATAACTATCCTAACCCATTTAACCCAGTGACAAATATCTTGTATGATGTTCCTGAGTTAACTGATGTTACGTTAGAGATCTTTAATGTTATGGGACAACGTGTGAGAACTCTTGCGCAGGGATCACATGAACCAGGACGTTATCAGATTGTTTGGAATGCAACAAATGATATTGGCGAAAGCTTATCATCTGGTATGTATATTTACCGTATACAAGCTGGTGATTTTGTAAGTGTGAAGAAACTTGTGTTAATGAAGTAAATTCTCACTCTAACAATTCTAAAAAAGAGGCTCGGTAAACCGAGCCTCTTTTTTTTATATTATATACATGTTTAAAGAGCTTATTCAATGAAATATTTAATAATCCTTTTTCTTTCACAATTGTTTGCAGATGAAGGCAACCTACCAAAACAAAGAACAAGAGATAGGGTCGTCGATATTCATCATGTAAAGATAGATGTTACCATTGATATGATTTCTGAGTCAGTCTACGGTCATGTGATGCATACTTTGAGCCCGTTTAGTTCCTCATTAGACTTTTTTGAATTAGATGCCAGTGATATGAATATTAAACGGGTTAGGGTTAGTAATAAAGACGTTCTCTTTAATCATACAGGTGATAAACTAAGTATTTCTTTGAATAACCCTATTTCATGGAAGGATACAATTAATGTAAGGATTGATTATACTGCAAATCCAAAAAAAGGTGTTTATTTTGTGAAACCCGATGATTTCTACCCAGAAAAGCCTTATCAAGCCTGGACCCAAGGAGAAGACACGGATAACCATCACTGGGTTCCTTTGTATGACTATCCTAATGAACGTTCCACTTTTGAAACTATTCTTACGGTTAAGAAAATATACAAGGCTGTATCTAATGGAGAATTACTATCTACTACAGAAAATGATGATGGTACTCATTCCTGGCATTGGAGAGAAAACTTTCCGATGGTCCCATATTTAATTTCTTTTGTAGTAGGCGATTATGTGAAAATTGAAGATAAGTATAATAATACTCCTGTTAATTATTGGGTTTATAAAAAGAATCAAAAAGAAGCAAACCGTTCATTTGGCTTAACAACGGATATGATGAGTTTTTTTGGAAAAGAAACAGGCATTGAATATCCCTATGAAAAATATGATCAAATAATTGTAGATGATTTTATGTTTGGCGGTATGGAAAATATTACTTTAACTCACAATACGGATCGAACAATGTATGATGAGTTTGCTTCACCAGACGTTAGCAGCGAAGGGCTTGTAGCACATGAACTGGCACATCAATGGTTTGGTAATATGATTACTACCAGAAATTGGGCAAATGCGTGGTTAAATGAAGGATTTGCAACGTACTATTCCAGAAAATTTTATGAACATAAATATGGTTATAACGAAGGCGAATACATTAGGTATTCTGAGATGAATAGTTATTTTTCATCAAACAAGAGATGGAACAGAGCAACCGTACAACATCATTTCATAGAATCAATGGATCTTTTCGATGGTCATATTTATGCCAAAGGTAGTTTGATATTGAATATGATTAATGATTATTTAGGGCAAGATGCTTTTTCAAAAGGAATACAACACTATGTTAATGAAAATCAACATAAAAATGTAGAGACAAGCGACTTGAAAAAAGCATTCGAAGAGGTAACAGGGAAAAATTTAGATTGGTTTTTTAAACAATGGGTATACGAACCTGGTTTTCCAGAATATGAAGTGAGTTATTCATATAATCAAAGAAATAGAACTGTGAGGCTTAAAGTTAGTCAGGTACAGGATTTAAAAAATAATAGTTTGTTTATAATGCCTATCGATATTCGAATAGATGATGAAATTCATACAGTGATGGTTGAAGATCAGAACATTGTATATGAATTACCAGTTAAGAAGAAACCCAAATTAATAGTTTTTAACTCAGGTATGAAAGTTCCATGCAAAGTAAACTTTAGTAAGTCTTTGTCTGAGTGGATTTTTCAATTAGAAAAAGCACCTAATGTTCTAGATAGAATTGCTGCAGTAAATGTACTGAAACAAAAAAAAGGCCGTAGGAAAGTGGAAAATGCTTTATTGAACTCAGCTAAAATTGATGAATTCTGGGGTGTAAGAAAAGAAGCGATAAAGGGTTTCGCTATGCTAAATGCAAAATTGTATGCAGAT
>JAOHKG010000042.1 GCA_028101095.1 Fidelibacterota bacterium
GAACAAACATTGGATATGATTTCATTCTATCAATGTTACACAAGACTGATAACACACATCTGATGATGGATGAAGAAGAACAGAAGGTTTACGATGAATTACCCGATATGGTGAAAGTGTATAGAGGTGTTGGGTTGAAGGATGATGAAGAACTTGAAACTGATGATGAATTAGGAATCAGTTGGTCAATCAGTAAAGAAAAAGGTGAATGGTTTTCTAATAGGTTTTGGAATAATGGTTATCTGATTGAAGGTGAGGTAAAGAAAGAACACATATATGGTTACCTCAATGGTAGACAAGAACAAGAAGTAATTGTAGAACCAAGATTCATTGAAAATATAAAAATAACAAAAACCAGTAGAAAGTAATTAGGTAGGTAACCATTATGGGGTAGGTAGATTTTTTTCATTTTTCATTCCTATCCCATACTACCTAATTGGAAGTTATTTTCAGAAAACTTCCACTTATACGAAGGGAATTACCCCAAAGTTTTGAAACAAATAACAAATAGAATAGGAAACAATAATGACAAAAACAGAAAAAGAAAAAGGTATGAAAGAATACCAAAAAACAATGGATGATATTGAAAGAGTTGAAAAAGAGATTAGTGAATTGAAAGATGATTACTTTGATGAAAGAATATAGAAGTTGGAGTGACTACTGGAGGAATCTGAAAAGTAGATATAATCCTAACATAATTAGAGATTCATATTTTTATTCAGATTTGAAAGATGAAGATGACCAGTATTTTATCCATAAAATTATATCAACCGATAAGAGTGTCAAAAGTACTACCATTGAAAAAGTACCTAATGACAGACACTCTGATAAACCATAATTATCACCAGTGGTATTACTCACTTTAGAGGTATAAAAATCACTTTTGACACATTATTGATATGTTTATATGACCTTATAAGTGTCAAGGTGATAAAAGTAGTCTCTCTATTTGTGTATCAACCATTTTTATCAGAAACTCAAAAATAATCAGTCACTTTCAGGTAATACCACACTACTTATATATGTCCTCCCAAATATGAAGGTATTTGAATAGGGTTGTAATCATCAGAGATGATGATTCTCATTACATCCTCCCTTGGGTAACCAAGAAAGGGAAAATGTTGATTAGTATGAATACGACTTACAACAAGTTAGGATAGGTTTTTTCAACATCAAGTGTAATGTAGTATGGGTTTCTTACTTGGAAATCAAAAGTCTTTCTTGAGACATATAAAGTAAGTGGAGATTGTGGGGAAGATTCAGAAGTGAATCTAAATGGAATCCAATCTCGTAGGTGTAACATAAAATGGATGACCTGAAAATGATTCATATGAATCGTGGTTCAGTAAGAACCGAGGTAATTCCCATCCAATCCTTTGAAAGAAGGTTAGTGACGAACGGACTTATTGAAATTGGTGAAAGATAAAGTGGGATGATTCGTAAGAATGTGTCTTTTCTAACAAGGGGGATATTTCTATCCAACCCAATATGAAGGAAGGTAATATGTTTAGTAATAAAAACTTTAGTACTGAAATAAATGAATTAGAAACTAAAGAAACTGAAAGTAGAGAAAGACTACATAATAAGATATATCAGTTTGGTAAATCACTTGGAATAGAACTGGACAAAGATAAGATTGAAGAATTACAGACTATTATGACTTTGAATGATATTCACATTGATATCAATAGAGAAAAGAATATCAAGATACTAAAGAATGGATTTACTCTAAAGGTCAGATACTTACTATACAAAGGATGGATTATAAATTGGATAAAGAATTTAGGAACTAACATCAGGAGTAATATAAATGGAATTACAAAGTGTATTTGATAAAGTAAAAGATAAAACCTTTCCATACATAACAATGGAAAACCTTATGACTGAAATGGATGTGTCTTATTCAACATTGAGAAGAATGATGTTGGAAGGTTTACCACATTACAAGAGAGGTAAGAAAATCTATTTCAATCCCAATAAGGTTCAGAACTGGTTTGATGACAAATATTCTGTTGTCTTATAGAGGATGGAATTATGGGAAAGGAATTAGAACTCAAATCTAATTGGGTAAGAGAAAATGTAAATCCACATAAGGTAATGGAGAGTTTCCTGTGGTTTACCTTTTCAAAAATATCAGAGGAAGATTTAGTTAGTTATCTGAAGGAATACAGAGACATCTTCAAACAAAAGATATTAGTAGATGAAGAAGAATGGATTGATAAAAAAAACATCAAAGATAAGAAGATAAAAAAAGAATATATGGAAGATGTAGAACGAGTAGTAGATAAGACCACAGAAGAACGGATGTTGAAGATTCAAAAGATGGTAGGTGAGTTACATATGGATAAAGATAGTTGGAAAAAGAATATAGGTTGGATGGTCTAATGAATAAGAAACCACCATTTACTAAAGAGAAAGATTTCGTTCAATTGATGAAGGAAGTCTATGAAGGTTGGAAAGAAGTAAGAGAGTATGATGATAGACATCTTTACTATGATAGAAGTAAATGGATTACAGATGGTATAGATGAAGAATGGTGGGAGTTTCCAGATGAATATGATAGAGATACAGACACTCAAACATTATGTCTCTTATTTGAACAATATTTGAGATTTACGAACATAGTGAAAGAAACCAAAATAGGTTTACTTCCAAAGGTAGATGGAGTCAATGAGAAGAAAAGAATTACGGAAAAAGATATAGAAGATACTGGAGATAAAATTGAAACGATTGACAAACTATCAGACTATTTATTGAGTAGATAGGTTTACACCACCTATTTTATATATCAAGAAGGACTTAGGGGATAAGTATTGGAGTGATTCAATCTATCCCCTTTTTTCTATATAAGAGTAAGTAGATATTATAAGACTTATTCAGATGGTAGATATACCAATCTTCATTCGGTTTTCCACTTTTTATAAGACTAATGTTACCCAATGAAAACCGACATACACTACGAGGGTATTTTTTCCCCTATGTGTTTTTATTACACTAATTATTTTATTCTACCACGAACTGAAGTGACTTACAATTATCATCAATACAACCAGTTACTTCAAGAGTATCTCCAATGTGAGATGGTGATACATATATCATCTGTTTACCACTACCATCTTCACCATCTGAATAAGTAGAATAGTTGATAATAGGATAATGAAATTCCCTTCCCCAATGAATGATTGTAAAGAAATCATTACTATACCAAAACACTCTTACCATTGGTTCAGTTTGGTATAGAACAGAAGTATAAGATGATGAACTACCAATTGGATAAGTAAAGACATAAAGACTATCATTTATAGGTAAATCCATATAGAGATATAATGATGGTGTCTCTACTGGTTCTTCTGATATTATATCTAACTTATTACAACCAATAAAAATGATTGAGGTTACGATTATTATTCTGATTTGAGAGTTTCTCGTGAATTGGTTTTTGACCATTTTACAAAATCACTTTCATAGGGTTCTTTAGGTTTTTCCTTCAGTCTTTTCATCCAATCAACCATCCAACTACCAGTAGGTCTTTTCTCTATGTATTTATCATTGTAGTCCATACAATCATAAAGGTCAGTTCCTAACCAACAATCTTCATTGTTCTTTTCATAGTCTTTATTAGAAGGACTATTCTTACATAATCCATCGTCATTACAAACTCTACATTCAATCATCTTTTTCATTTTTGAACCTATTAGTTATATCTTTTCTTTCAACCTTACCATCTCCAATTCCGATACAAAGGATAACCTTACCATCTTTGGTTTCTTCTAACCAAACATCACCTAACATACTGATTGAACCTTATTCCATAGTTGAGTGGAAACTACACGAGGGTAGTTATGTTTCTTTTCAATAGTATTACCATCCCATTTTACTTTTAGGATACCTTTGTAGAATGGGTTAGATAAGATGTAACGAATAGTTTTAGAACACCATTCTTTACCATTGTAATCAAACCCTTTACGATTCAGACTCTTTATGAGTTTTCTCATTCTACTGGTAGGAGATAAATGTTTCAGAGTAATCCATCTTTTATAAATGTATTCAACTATCTTTGATTGTTCTGAATCCAATACAACTTCTCTATCAATCTTTTTATAAGAGAAAGGAATACGACCTTGAGGTCTTTTGTTTTTTCTATCTAACAGACTTTTACGAGATAGTTTTAGTTTTTCAACAATCATATCTCTATCCATCTGTGAATAGGAAAGTAAGATGTTGAGGAAAAATCTACCTGATGGGGTAGAAGTATTTATTTCTTCTTTAGTAGATACAATTGAAATCTCATTATCCATAAGGAACTTTATAAAGACAACACCTTCAGTAAACGACCTCATCAAACGAGTCAAATCATATACTACAATAGTGTTTATTCTGACACCAGTATCAACTAATTCTTTTATCTGATTTAGTCCGTCTCTATCAGATGTAGTTCCAGTCATTATATCTTCAATCCAAAGGTCTAACTTCAATCCTTTATGATGAAGGTATCGTTCTACTTCTAATTTCTGATTCTTCAAAGATTCTGAAGAACCTTTCATTTGTGTTATTGAGGATAATCTTCCAAGTCCAATGTTCATTATATCAACCTTTTATTCATACTCTAATTTACTTATTAGTTGATAACAGGAACAAGTACAAACTGAAACAAAACAAATCTTCTGGTATTCTGTTGTATATAATAACGAAACAATAGTAAATTTAGAGATATGGGAAAACCAATATTAGGAATTTACACGAGGGTATCGTCCAAACAACAAGAGGATGATGGAACTTCAATTGATTACCAAATCAAGATAGGTAAGAAAATGTCCAAAAGACTTGGTATGAAATTTGAATTATACAATGATGGTGGAATTTCAAGTTGGAGTGATAACATCAATATTAGACCAGAGTTGGTAAGATTATTGAAAGATATTCAATCTACAAGAGTGAAGAATATTTGGGGATGGAATATGGATAGGGTAGGAAGGAATAGTGAATCTTGGTGGACTATTCTGAAGGTACTTACTGGTTGGAAAGTAAACTTATACATAGGTGAATCAAATAAACCATATGACTTCAATTCACCACAAGACAGACTAATTGTTGGGATATTATCATTACTAACAACTTATGATAATGAACTTCGTAGAATGAGAATGATGTTTGGAAAAATGGAGTCTCTAAAAAGAGGACAAACATTCATTGGTGGTACAATACCATTTGGTTACACAATTGATGAAAAGAAAAATCTCATCAAACATCCTAAAGAATCTGAAATGGTAAAAAAGATGTTTGAAATGTATGGGGATGGTAACAACACTACTGATATACAAATGATGTTAGATGGTAGTGAGTTCAAACCAAGAAGAAGTAAAAGTGGATGGAGTCTTGGTTCAGTTCAAAAGATACTTGGAAATGAAATTTACATAGGAAAACAACAATGGGAATGGAGTGAAAAAACACCCGATAAAAAGAAAGTTCTTATTGAAAAAATTGACATAAAGACACCAAGAATTGTTAGTAATGATTTATTCAGTAAGACATCAACATTGAGAAAGAGAAGAAGTGGACATAATCAATATGATACCGATTACCATTCATTACTAAAAGGATTCCTTTTTTGTTCTCATTGTGGATATCAAATGAATCATAGGATGAAAACTTCTGAAGTAAATGACTATTACTATTGTGTGTATATGGAAAGAGTTTGGTTGAAAAGAGATAAGTCAGACTTCAAACCATATGAAAGAACTGGTGATTCTTGTGATATGAAGAAATCTCTAATAATGGAACAAACAGATGAATTAGTATGGAATAAATTTCTTCAAATATTTTCAGAGTCAAAATGGGTAAAAGAGGAGTTCAAGAAAAGAGGTTTATCTCCTAAAGGTAAACTTGATGATGAGATAAAACAGAAAGTCAAAACTAACATAAATAAAGTATCATTGTTGAAACGGAAAGAAACAAACCTCAATGACCAAATTGTAAAGGTAGAATTGAGGAGAATGAATGGAGAAATAACTAAACCCATCTATGAAGGTTTACTGAATAATTTAGATGAGACAATGAAATCCGTACTTACTGAAATGAATAATCTACAAGATGAAAACGATAATCTAAAAAGAAGTAGTAGTTGGATTGATTGGGTTAGTCAGATGAATAAAGAAATAGAAAGAATGAAGGACTGGTCGTTTGAGGATAAAAGAGAAAAGATTGAACAATTTATAAAGAGAATAGATGTGTCCTATAATGAAGTTACCCAACAACACGATTTGAATTTCATATTCTCCGTTCCTTTAGTGGGAGATAAACTTGTGTACAAAGACATAAAGAATAAATCTAAAGGTTATAAAATACAGAAAGGTGAACATAACATTGTTATAACACATAAGAATACAAAGAAGATGAATAGTGAGAAGGTTTCACTAATGAATGTTATATCTAAACTTCGTGAAGATGATATGAGTTATGGAGACATAAGTGACCACTTGAATAAAAATGGATTGAAAACAATTAGAGGTGGTAAATGGTCAAGACAATCGGTTCGTAGGTTTTTTGATTATGGTTCAAAAGACCTAACTTTAGTAGAGATTGAAAACGATAAAATCCAAAAAAAAAAATAGATGAACGAAACAAAAATACTCCAAGACATTTACTCCATCACGGTTGAGTAGATAATGTGGGGTGAAGGGGTTGGTCAAATGACTTTTCCCCTCAGTAATCTTTGGTATTCTTTGTCCGTTTCTATCTCTCTTAAACGAACCATCTTTATTTTTTAACCAGTCAAACTTATCATCAAACAACGGAAACCTAAACTTAACTGAAAGGGTGTGTTGTTTAGTTTCCTTATTGTAATCTAATTACTGAACTCATTAACACATAGAGGATAAATAGACATTTATTATCTATACTTTTTTTATGTGTGGTATAAAAGTGTATAGGGTAAAAAATGGGTTCGGGGTGTAATTCGGTAGGAGAGTGAATACCATTACTCTTCTAAAAGTGGAAAACTAACTGGAGATAGACTTATGGTTCTTGTAGGTAATGTCTTAAAATGTGGGGATTACTATTATATAAAATATTAATTAGATTTAGGTATAAATGGGGGTTCGTATGAAAAGATTTTAATGGTATTTCTACCAATCACTTTATTTGTTTTTAGTTGTTCAACAATTTCTCACTACCCACAACCACATATACATTTAGACAAATCTGAGGTTGATGTTAAAAATGATGTAATACAGGAAACAAATCTAAAATA
>JAOHKG010000043.1 GCA_028101095.1 Fidelibacterota bacterium
AAAAATGATACGAAACTTTTTAATTATTCTCCTATGTTTATTGTATAGTTGTGAGAGCCGAATAGAAAAACCTTCTGCATTTGTGGCTACTAGTGGTGATTATCAAACAAAGAAAATTGATCCAAATTCTCTTCTTATGGGTTATTTAATTGATGGATATAAACCCTCTAATGCTCAATTTGAAAAATTAACACATATTCTAATCTCTTTTTTGCGTGCAACGAATAGTAAAGGTGATATAGCGATGACTTCTGGCTGGGATAACCTAGATGAAGTGGTTACCGCCGCTCAGAATAATGGTGTTAAAGCAATTATCTCTTTTGGTGGTGGTGAGTTTAAGGTGACCTCGAGTCTCATGGGGAATAAAACTAATCGTCAAAATCTCATTAAAAATATAATAATATTTATCAAAAAATATAATTTAGATGGGTTTGATTGTGATTGGGAGCCTTCTTGGGTTGATGATAAAAATGAAATGGAGAGTATAAATAATACCGTCACGGATTACTATCTATCATTTATTAAAGAGTTTCGCGAAGCATTGGATACTGAATTTGGAAAAGGAAACAAGACATTTTCGGCTGCTGTTTTAAATTTAAATAGTATATGGTATTCTGTTGAAAAACAAATTTCTCACTTCCCAAAAAATGGTTGGTGGAATTATTTAGATTGGGTGTCTTTGATGAATTATGATAATGATTTGGGATCAAAACATTCTACGTTTGGATCAGTTTTTGGGAAAGACGGTTCTGTTACTTATTGGACAAATTTTGGAATACCACGATCAAAAATTGTAATTGGAATTCCATTCTATGCACGCGGAGGGTGGGGGGAAGAGTGGCTGTTTTATAAAGAGATTATGAAGATGAATCCCTTTCTATCAGGAACGACAGATTTCATATTATTTAAAAAGAACGATTTAAAAGAAAAAAAATACGGATTCAATGGAACTATTACCTCTGCTGAAAAAGTAGCCAAGGCGAAGAAGCTAAGCCTTCCTGGTGTCATGTTTTGGCAATTAGCAGGTGATCTACCCGTTGATCATGAAAAATCTCTTTTGAGAGCAATAAGCAGTGAACTTAGAAAATAATTTGTCATCTATTTAAAGTATTAATAAAAGCATTTAGAACATTTAATTAACATATGTTAAAAACTAAAATTTTTTATGAGTGAAAGATATATTATTGTCGTTTTCTTCTTTACAATTCATTAAATATATCTTCATAATTTAAACCTCCAAGTTGAAAAATGAAGAAAACATAGGTCTCTCAGATGTTTTCTGAGAGATCTATGTTAATTTTTGACATGATTGTCTTCGTAAAATTTTTTATGTATATTTATTAGTAGCATGAAAATTCTCCTTAAAATAATCCTTTTTTTCATATCCATTTTTGTCTTTGGGGAAAATACATCTATTAGTGGCTTTGTTCGAGAAAAAAATACTGGAGAGCCCATCTCCTACGCCAATGTATTTCTAAGTAATAAATCTTTTGGGTCTGCAACAAATCAAGATGGATATTTTGTAGTCTCTAATGTTCCCTTTGGTAATTATGAATTAAATGCATCTATGATTGGATTTTCTGTGTTCAAAAAAAATATTACCGTTGAGTCTGATAAACCAATAAGAATGGAAATCTTTTTGAAAGAAGAGGTATTAGAATCATCTGAAGTAATAGTAACTGCAGAACGTCAAAAATTTGAAAGAACCATTGAAAGTAGTCAAATTTCTTTAGATTTAAGAGAAATAAATGCAGCTCCTGCATTTATTGAGCCAGATGTTTTTCGTACATTACAAATGTTACCAGGAGTACAAACATCTAGTGATTTATCAAGTGCGTTGTACGTTAGAGGAAGTACGCCAGACCAAAACTTGATTATGCTAGATGGTATTGCGATATATAATCCATTTCATCTTTTTGGAATATTTTCAACGTTTAATACAGATGCCATCAAAGAAGCTGATTTTCATGCTGGAGGATTTCCCGCTAGATATGGTGGTAGAATGGGTGCAATTTTAAATGTTATCAATCGTGAAGGGAACATACAAGAAGTTAGGGGATCTGCTGATATTTCGTTCATTTCTACCAAGGGATTACTTGAGGGTCCCATGCCAAAATTTAAAGGATTAAAAGGTTCCTGGATGATTTCTGGAAGACGCACGTGGTTGGATCAACTTTTAAACAGAGCAAAAATACCCAATGGAAGTAAAAATGAAGATGGCACGAATCAATATTATGAATTCCCTTATTCTTTTTACGATTATCAGATTAAGATTAATTTGGATGTAAACCCGGATCATCGATTAACCTACTCAAGATTTTATGGCGATGATGTTGTGAGTTTCTCCTTTTCTGATAATTCTCAAAATCAAGATGGAAATACAATTATAACCAATAAAAACAAGTTTGATATTGAATGGCCATGGGGAAATAAAACAAATGGGCTAACCTGGAGATGGATTTATTCACCAACAGTGGTTGCAAAAACATTTTTTTCAAATAGCCGATATAGATTTGACTTTGATATTTCAATCTTGGATAGAACAACCTATAATTATACGGACTCAACTACACAATATTTTCAAGATATTGGTTATAATATTTTTGATGTTATTTATGATAATACAATTGAATCGGAGATATTATGGAAAGCGAACGAGAATCATGATATAAGCAGTGGTATTCAGTTAAAAAATATAAATTTTGACCTCGGTATTAAATTTGATTTTACGGATCAAGATACCTCATTAGTATTTAATCCTTTGAGTCTGAAGAACAAAACCAGAGAAACATCTATTTTTTTACAAGATAAATGGAAAATTAATAGAAAGTTTAATTTGCAAAGTGGAATAAGAACAACCAAATACAACTTACATAATAAAATATATTTGGACCCTAGGTTAGGATTGAAGTACAATTTTTCAGAAAATATGGCATTTAAATTTAACTGGGGTGTTTATCATCAATTCTTGACTACAGCAACGAACCAAGATGAAAACCTAAGAATTGTAGAACTTTGGCTTGGAATTCCAAAGGATAAAAAAGCAAGTGTATCGCAACATTTTATTGGAGGTTTTGAATATTTAACAAATAAAAATATTTTTTTGAGAGTTGAGACCTATAATAAAACTTTTGATAATTTGTTAACCCTAAAAGAAAGTCCTTTAGATACAGAGAACGAAGATGAAGATGCAACAGATACAACGAATACAACTAATGAATTTTGGGACACAAAAGGTAATTCTCAAGGCATTGAGTTTCTTGTTAAAAAGTCATCTGGTAGGTTAAATGGCTGGGTGGGGTACACATATTCTAAAACTAAATATGATAATGAAATAAGTGGAAGTCATTTTCCGGGTTTTGATAGAACCCATACTCTTAATATTGTTGGAAATTTTATGCTTACAAAAACCCTCCAGTTAAGTTCCTCAATTACCCAAATGAGTGGTAACCCATATACAAATATTATTGGAAGAGTAACAGAATGGAACCAGTCGGTTAGCGAAGAATCAAGATGGTTCCCGTATGATAAATATTTAGTAGGACAGAAAAACTCAGCTAGATATGAAGATTACTTTAGACTTGATATGGGTATTACAAGAAAAGGTGGGAATTTATTTGGAGTAGAATATGATACTAATATTCAAATAATGAATCTTACAAGACATTTTAATGTTCTAACTTATCAATACCGTATCAATAGAGATCTTGTAACAGGAGATCAATTAGGGGTTCAGAGAAGAGCAATCTCTATGTTCCCTCTGATTATAACTCTGGGAGTGAAAGTTGTTTTCTAAAGTAATAATTAGTTTCTATTTTTTAATTCTACTATTTCCATTGGGATGTACCAATTCTAATTGGGAGAATATAGATTCAAATTACGATCATTTATTAAATGTGATAGGAATCATTAATCTAGATGAAATTAATGATGGTACCTCTGAAAGTTTTATTGGTGTATATAGAACAACAAATCTTGATGAAAAATCTCAAATTTTTGTAAGTGTAGATACTTTAGGATATGAATATTATGAAAGCGAAAATGATAAAGAAGGTGATGAGGATGGATTTTGGGTTATTGATTCAATTTTTGTTCCTGCAGCACTCATCGATGATGCGATTGTAATTATTACAGATGAGCAAGGTAATAGCACAACATTTTCATTCGTAGAGTTTGAATATATAAATTTTGATACAACATTATTTGATACATCTTATTTTGAATTTGGTGGAACTATTTTTACAGTCATTGATACATTTGATATTGATACCACTTTTTCGACAAGAGTAAATATTTATAAAGATACTTCGGGGCAATTTATACCTATTCCAAATATGAATTATAAACTGTCGATTAATGCACCAGATTATGATTTAGTTAGTGGTAGTCTACTGACTCCTGAATTTCCCATTATAAATGATTCTTTAGTCATTGATACTCTTTCTTTCTTAAATGAATATGAAGTTTCATGGCAAAATTCAAATGTAAAATATGGATTTTTCGTAGAACAAATTTTAATTGAATCAAATATAGATTATTTTTCTATATTAGAAAAATGGTGTTATGGATACAAATCAAGCGTTGTTGAACTATCAGAAAATACTCACACTGTTTATCCTATATATTGCGATGAGCATGTATCAAATATTGAACCTCAGACAGCTTTGATTAAATTGATGGCAATGGATGAAAACTATTATGACTATTTTATAAGAGGTGCTTCTGAGGATTATACAAATATTACTGTACCAAATACGACAAAGGGAAGATCATCTGGAATTGAAGGGGGATTTGGATTTTTTGGAGCAATTGCATCTGATCAAATTTTACGTCCAATTTTACCCTAGTTTTTATTTTAAACTTCTTTATAATATGGCTAACAAATTTAGTTACATATTTACAGTACGGAGCATTTAAATGAAAAATAAAATATTTATTCCTATCATACTTCTAGGGTTTTTTATCTCTTCTTGTGATGTTAAAAATTTTAATCAATTACGGTCGCCTGATACATCTTTAGTATTAGACATTAGCTTAGATAATGGTATTCTTTCATATTCATTAAAAAAAGACAACAAGAATATTATCGATAAATCTGTATTAGGAATGAAAACAGATAAATTTGAATTTTTTGACAACTTAATTATAAAAAATAAGCAGTACAGTAGTTCTAATTCTAATTGGTCACAAGTATGGGGTGAGCAAAAAGTTATAAAAGACCATTTTAATCAATTATCTGTTGTTTTAAAAAGTTCTAAAACATCATATGAGATGAAAGTGCATTTTAGATTGTATGATGATGGGCTTGGATTTAGATATGAGATTGAAGAACAATCTGAAATAGATTCATTTAATATTTTGGATGAGTTAACAGAATTTAATTTTTCTGAAGATTCACCTGCTTGGTGGATACCAGCATATGCATATCGTAGATATGAGTTTTTATATGCCAACACGCTTATAAGTGAAATTAACAGAGACACATTCTCAGAATTAGTAGAAAATCTTAGTAAGAAGGACAGGCTCGGTCCGGAAGCGGTCCAAACCCCATTTACTACGCAAAGAAAAGATGGAATTACAATTGCAATACATGAGGCAAACCTTACTGAGTATTCCAGTATGACTTTGAAGGCAAATGGTACTAAATATTTAGAATGCGATTTGATTCCTTGGTCAGATGGTATAAAAGTCCGCACAAAAGCACCATTTGAATCTCCGTGGAGAACTATTCTAGTTGGGGAAACCCCATCTCAGCTTGCAATGTCAACTATGACTTTAAATTTAAATGAACCAAACAAATTAGAGGATGTTAGTTGGATAAATCCTGGGAAATATATTGGTCTCTGGTGGGAGATGATAGGAACAAATCAATCTTCTTGGGGCTCAGGGCCACATCATGGAGCAAAAACTAAACGAGTTAAAGAATACATTGATTTTGGATCGAAATATGGATTTGATGGTGTTTTAGTTGAAGGATGGAATCTTGGTTGGGATGAAGATTGGTGTTGCACTGGTGATGGGGAAAAATTTGAGTTTTCTACACCACATCCTGAGTTCAATGATAAAGAGATTGCTAAATATGCCGCTGAGAAAGGTATTAGAATAGTTGGTCATCATGAAACAGGTACACAAATAGGAAATTATGAAAGCCAATTAGAAGAGGCATTTGCTTACTGTCAAAAAATGGGTATTAGAGTTGTAAAAACAGGATATGTCAATGATGGAAGTAAAAACATAAAAAGAGTGGATCAAAATGGTGATTTGCACATGGAATGGCATCATGGACAATATATGGTGGAACATTTTAGAAAAGTTTTAGAAATGGCTGCTAAATATGAAGTTTCTATAGTTGTTCATGAACCAATCAAAGATACCGGTTTACGAAGAACATTCCCTAATATGATATCAAGAGAAGGTGCGAGAGGTCAAGAATTCAATGGGTTTATGCCGATAGATGCTCATAATAAACCGAATCATACCACAATATTACCTTTTACACGATTACTGAGCAGTCCAATGGATTATACTCCAGGAATATTCAATTTAAAGGATTACCGATACAATAGCCAAAGTGATAGAACGATTAATAAGAACCATCATATTCCAAGTACGATTTCAAAAGAACTTGCCCTTTATGTTATTATATATGCACCAGTTCAAATGGCCGCAGATTTGCCAAGTAATTATGAAGGACACCCTGCATTTCAATTTATTCTTGATGTACCTACAGACTGGGAGGAGACAATCGTTCTGAATGGCGAAATTGGAAAATATATTACAACAGTAAGAAAAGATATAAATAGTGATGATTGGTTTCTTGGAAGTATAACCAATGAAGATTCGAGAGTACTTAACATTAATTTATCTTTTCTTGAAGATGGAGAAGAATATAATGGTACCATATATAAAGATGTGCAAAATGGAGGATGGCTCAATAGCCCGGAGGAAATTGAAATAGAGACT
>JAOHKG010000044.1 GCA_028101095.1 Fidelibacterota bacterium
CACTTGAAATGGGGAAACCTATTGAACAAGGTTTAGAAGAAATAGAAAAATGTATTTGGTTATGTAACTTTTATTTTGAGAACGCCTTATCTTTTTTGAAACATAAAAAAGTTAACTTTGATAATAATAGAAGTATTGTTACGTTTCAACCGTTAGGACTGATACTAGGTATTATGCCTTGGAACTTTCCATTTTGGCAGGTTTTTAGATTTTCCATTCCAGTTTTATTATCAGGGAACACAGTACTTCTAAAACATTCATTGTTTGTACCTTCTTGCGCAAGCTTAATTGAAAAGATATTTTCAAAACTTGATACGCCTAAAAATATTTATCAAAACATTAGACTCTCTAATGAAGATACGAACGATCTAATAAAAAATCCTTTTGTATCCGCAGTATCATTTACCGGTAGTAGTAAGGGCGGAATGTCAGTTGCTCAAACTGCTGGATCTGCTTTAAAAAAAGTTCTCTTAGAGCTCGGAGGAAATGACCCTTATTTAGTTTTTAGTGATGCCAGGCTAGATAATGCTGTTCAATCATGCATTGAAGGCCGACTTTTAAATGCTGGTCAAAGTTGCATCTCAGCAAAAAGAATAATTGTAGTTGATGAAATATATGAGCAGTTTGTAGAGAAAATTATTAGAAAATTAGAACAAAAAACTTTGGGCGATCCAACAGTTGGAGTTGATATAGGACCATTAGTATCAGCTGAAGCACGTGATAACGTTGAAAATCAAGTCCAAATCTCAATTAAAGCAGGAGCAAAGCTATTAATGGGTGGCTTTATAACAACTCCCAATAGTGCATTTTATCCAATTACGGTTCTGAGCGAAGTGCGCCCTGGAATGATAGCTTTTGATGAAGAAATTTTTGGTCCTGTTTTTTCACTTGTTAGGGCAAAGAGTGAAGAAGAAGCAATAAAACTAGCAAATTTATCTAAATATGGACTAGGAGCTGCAATTTTTACTGAGAATATCGAGAAAGCTGAAGAAATTGCAAATCAAAAATTAAATGTTGGGATGTGTTATATTAATGAATCTGTTAAATCAGATCCTAGGTTACCATTTGGGGGTATTAAACATTCTGGTTTTGGAAGGGAGTTGTCTATCAATGGGATTTTAGAATTTGTAAATGTAAAAACCACTGTAACTAATAAATGTTAATATATTACGATATGCGTATAAGATATATATCTATAATGTTAGTTTTATTTTCACTTTCTTTTGGACAGCAAAATAAATTATTTTGGGATGGTTTAGATTGGAACCAAATTCCTAAAAGCTCAAATTATGACACAGAAATCATATTTAGAATGAAAACAGCCTACCTTCATGGTATTCTAGATGGTAGATTGTACAGTTATTTAAAAGTATGGGCTGAGGATCAAGCTATTGCAGATAATGTTTTTTCAGAGACTGTAGATTATTTATCAAATAGAGAGTTAATAAAAAATTTGGATTACTTTTACAAAGATCCGATGAATAGCTATATTCCTGTTGCAAATGCAATAATTATTTCTAATATGTATGCAGAACGAATACCTATTAAAAATATTGAAAATTATATTAATTTATCCAGGAAATGGATTAATAACCTGACGCTCGATTTGGATACTCTAAATTACAGCAAACTTTTAGAGCAAAAGGCTATTAAATACAATAGTAGAAATACTAATCAATACGAATAAAACCTGCTTTCGCATGCCAGGAAAAAACACGTGTATCTCCCAAAAATTTCACTTTAGAAATATTGAATTTATAATTAGATGGCTTAACCTCATCAAGTTTGTATGAAACTGATTTATAAGAAGAATAGCCAGTTTGAAGTGCTGGCTCATAACTATAAAGTAAAACCATTCTTTTCTCATCAATAAAAACATTGTCACCTGAATATTGAGAAATAAAACCTTCTAAATAGTCAATTGGTCTGCCAACATTATTTATAATCGAAACATTAACTAATATTTTTGCACCATCAATTACCCTTGGTCTTACATCAATTTTAAATGGAATTTTTTTCTGTGAAAAACAAAAGGCTGTTAAAAAAAAGATAATGATATATCGTTTCATATCTCTGAAATTGGTTAAAATTTGATTAAATACAAAAGGAAAAGGTTTAGTTATGAGCCAGCACTTCAAACTGGCTATTCTTCTTATAAATCAGTTGATCATTTATTCTTTTAATGTAGTTTATTAAATGATAATTCGATACTTAATAATATTATTTTTACAAATTATAGGCATCAGCTTTGGCCAAGTTGAAAATGGTCAATGGAAATCACTTACCTCTGTTCTAAATAATAATGACTTAGTCTCCTTGAATAATATTCTTTATTCAGCCACTGATGGAGGGCTTTTTGTTTTAGAAAATAACGAATATAAAACCTTTACAACAGTAAATGGTTTGGAGGGTGTTAATCTGACATCCTTAGCAATTGATTTAAACTCAAATCTTTGGATTGGAGGAAATGCCCCAAATGGATTTTTACAGGTTTATAATCCTAGTTTAGGTCAATCCGTTAAGATCTTCGATTTTGGACTAACAAAGATTTTAGATATTCAAATTAAAAATCAATTTTGTTGGACTCTTTTTAAAAGCGGGCAAGATTATGGTATTATGAAGTTTATCTATGATGATGGTTGGCAATATATAGACAGTTATACAAATTTTCCAATTGGTACCGGATCATTAAATTGCTTTTTAGCTACTGATTCCACTATCTATTTAGGATCTGATACAGGTCTTCTGTACTCGAAGATATTGAATAATTTGAAAGACCCTTTTAGTTGGTCGTCTGTAATTAATTCACAAAATATTCAAATTTCTTCTATTAGAGAGCAATCTGATAAAATATTATTTTCATCCAATAGCGAACTTTATGAGATTAATACTTTCAATGAAGAAATTACTCAGATCAACATTAGCTTTAATTTAACAAGTATATCAAATTTTTTTATAATCCAAGATGGTTTATTGGTAGTTGACGGAGATAAAATAATTTTAAGAAGATTGGGAAATGATAATCTCCTTCAAATTGGTTTAGTTGTTACCAGTATATTTGAAAATGAAAATATTATTTATGCTGGAACAAATCATGGTTTTATTATTATCAATGATGATACAAGTTTTTCAAGTTTTATTCCTAATTCTCCGGCAACAAATAGTTTTTCTTCAATCGAATTGTTGGAAGATGGAAGATTAGTATGTGGTAGCAGTAAGGGGCTATCAATTTACAGTGAATTAGGTTGGAGGAATATTTTGGAGATTACAAAACCTGGATCTGATCATATTAATGATAATTATAATTTTGATTTATTTATCGCAGACACTATTCCTTTTGATTTTGGGGAGTATATATCAGATATTGAAGAGGGCCCTGATGGCTTAATTTATTGCGCAATAAGAGGTTCTAGGGTATTTCAGAGCAATCCTCCTAGGAGTAGTGGAGGTATTATAATAATCGATATTGATAATCCACAAAATGTGACTGTTATTGATACTGCATTTTTAAGTTATTATACTAGCTCGGGAAATTCAGTTCCTTACCAGGTAGTATTAGATATTGAGTTCGATTCTGATGGAAATATGTGGGTCGCGAATCCTTACTGCACTAATGGTAATAAGCCTATTCATGTAAGGTCTTTAAATGGAGAATGGAATCACTTTGAATCCACAGTAAATAATATTAAAATGAGTCAATCTCCTATTTCCATTGACTTTGATTCATGGAATAGAGTTTGGATATCTTCCTTTCAAGCTGAGGAGGCAAATCTAGGTATTTATCCAAATGGTGGTATTAGTCTTATTAATTATGTTGGAGAACCTAGCAGTTCGGATATTTTCAGTTATGACATTATAAAATTTGATGAAACTGTATGGTCGCTTGCAATGGGGCGTAATGATAGGATGTATTTTCTTACACCATCTGGTCTAGACTATTATGATCTTAAAGAAGGTTCTAGCCCAATTTTGAGGGAAAATCCATATTCATTTTATCCAAATATTTCTTTTGGCAGTGGTTCCGGAATTAAAATTGATGAACAGGGTAATGTTTGGATTTATTCTGCATCTCAAGGTATTCACGTTTTAAGTGAAAATACATCATATTGGCCTGATATAAATGGTATCAGAAACTCTAATAGTTCTTTATTATCGGATGAAATAAGGGATGTTGATTTTGATTCAATGAATAATTTGGTCTTTATCGCTACTAGTCAAGGTATTAGTGTTTTGAGAACACCATTTGGAAAAGAAAAATTAAATTATAGTAAATTAAAGGTATTCCCAAGTCCTTTCCGAATACCTTTCCATAGTTCCTTAAAAGTTAATGGACTTCCATATAATTCTTCGATGTCGATAATGATGCTTGATGGTAAAACCGTCAGAAATATTGAAACACAGGGTTTTAGCGCCGATGGAGATCAATTAATTTGGGATGGTAAGGATCAATCCGGTGAACTTGTATCTAGCGGTGTTTATTTAATTGCTATTCATGGACAGAGTGGATCTACACACATGGAAAAAATAACAGTAATAAAAAATTAGATATTATTTAGTAACCTCTTTATATAACCAAAATATAACCCCGATAAATATTACCGGTCCTAAAAACTCAAAGCCGGTAATTTTGGGCCACCAATTTTTATTACTAGTAATAAAAATTGGTAATGCAACTCCAATTCCAATTAGAGCTTCACCAGTTATAAGTCCAGAAGCGATAAGAAGTCCTCGTCTTTTGCTAGTCTCATTAGCATTCGAAGTTTTACTTAAGTGAGATATCATACCTCCAATAAATATTGGAATGGTTAATTCAATTGGTAAGTAAATACCTACTGCAACTGCTAGAATGGGGACTCTAAAATTAGATCTATTTTTTTTTTGTCTTAAATCTATTGAAATAATAATTAAACCGATTATACAACCCAGTCCAACCATAAGCCATGGTAGATCACCGCTAAAAACCCCCTCAGCAACAGATTTCATTAATGTAGCTTGAGGTGCCGATAAGTTGGGTGAACCAATTGTGTAAGCTGTGTGTAAAATATCTAAAACAAGACCAAGGACTAATGCCGAGCTAAGTGTACCTATTATCTGCATGACTTGTTGTTTCCAAGGTGTTGCGCCTAAGATATGACCTGTCTTTAAATCTTGTAAATTGTCTCCACCAATTGCCGCAGCGCAACAAACTACAGCTCCAATCATTATAGCAGCAGATGCTCCAGCTATAGAATCTTTACCAAGAAGGAGTAGTAAGAAAGATGAAAATAGTATTGTTGCAATAGTAACTCCTGATATAGGATTATTAGAAGAACCAACTATTCCAGCCATATAAGCCGCAACTGAAGAAAATAAAAACCCAAAAACCATCATGACGAGTGTCAATAAAATAGATATATTTATATCGTTTAGAATATCTAAATAAAGTAAAAATACAGGTATTAACAAAACTAATAAGCTATACCCGACATAGTTTATAGGGAAGTCTTGTTCTTCAAGGGGAACATTTTTAGTATTATTTGATATTTTTAAAGCATCAATGCTCGCCTTGATACCTTGAATCATTGGCTTAAATAATTCAACTAAAGACCACACACCTCCAACCACCATGGCCCCAATACCTAAGTATCGAATTTGAGAATTCCAGATTTCAGCTGCAGCAGAGGTTGCTTCCCCTTTAAATCCATAAATTGCTGAATAAATTGGAATTGCAACTAACCATGAAAATAAACCTCCAGAAACAACCAATATACCAATATTTCTACCAACAATATAACCAACAGATATCAAAGAAGGCGAAATTGAGGTACTAATGCTAAAAATAGACGCACCAACAGCATTTCCAGCTCTTGTCGCTGTCAATACGGTTGCACCTTGGATTGTTGCTTTCCACATTCCAAAACCCTGCTCTAATAATTTCAATGTACCACCTAAGATTGAGGAAAAAGCAATTATATTGATATTATTTGAATCATCATCTGAACCATTTGATTTAGTTTTCATTCCAGCCTCAAGAATTGCAGCTGTAGCAACACCTTCGGGATATTTTAATTTTGCTTTCAAAATTAAAGCCCGTCTAAGCGGAACTGTAAATAATACCCCAATAACACCACCAATAGCTGAAATTTTAGCAACTTCTAAATAATCAAATCCATCACCCCAATACCCCATTAG
>JAOHKG010000045.1 GCA_028101095.1 Fidelibacterota bacterium
GAAACCTGATTTATAAAGATATTAACTTTGAATTGATTCTTTTATGCTGGGCACCAAACGTAACTGCTCCAATTCACGGGCATGAAGGTGAAAAATGTTGGGCAAAAGTACTTGATGGAAAACTTGAAATATGTAATTACAAAGAATCTGGTACTCATATAAAATTAATAAGAAAAATTTCTTGTGATCCTGGATATCTTGATGGACCTGCAGATATTCATTCTGTCAAAAACTTAGGGACGAGTTTTGCAACATCACTACATGTTTACGCAAAACCTTATGATGCATGTGATATTTACGGTTCTGATTTAAAAACAGTTGAAAGAGTTAAATTAGGTTACTACAGTGTAAACGGAATGCTTCGATAATCATACTACGAATCTAACTTTTCTATTCTTTTTATATGTCTACCGCCAAAAAAAGGCTCTTTTAGCCAAATTTCAATTATTTTAACTATCTCGTCTTGAGTCATAAATCGTGCGCCTAGTGAAAGAATATTCGCATTATTATGTTCTCTAGATAGCTTAAGGATTTCTAAAGGACCATTGTAAAAAACAGCAGCTCTGCAGCCTTTCACTCTATTAGCCGCCATAGCCTCTCCCTGACCTGAGCCACCCAAAATAATACCTTTGCTTTCATTATCGAGAGAGACTGCAGTCGCGCAGGGGAAGATAAAATCAGGATAATCATCTAAAGCATCATATTCATATGCACCATGATCTGTCACATCATAGTCTTTTTCGATTAAAATATTTCTTATAATATTTTTTAATTCTAATCCTGCATGGTCTGTAGCTAAATGTATTTTCATAATAACTTTTTTAAATGTGCATTTATTTTTTCATAAACGTTTGATGGTGTAAAACCAAATTTTTCCGCTAATACATTACCCGGAGCCGAAGAACCATAATGGTCTAATCCAATATTCAAACCTGTTGGTCCTGTATATTTATGCCAACCCTGAGTAATACCGGCTTCTAATGAGACTTTCAAACAACCTCTTTCAGGTAATAACTCTTCTTTATATTCTTTTGATTGTTCTTCAAATAATTCTAGACAGGGCATACTGATTACACGTGTTTTTCGATCAGGAAATAACTTTGCGCTTTCAATCGCAAGCGAGACCTCTGATCCTGTTGCAATGAAAATAATTTCTGGTTTTCCTTCACAAGTTTTAACAATGTATCCACCTTTACTCACAGAGTATTCTAAACTCTCAAAGTCATGGTCTATCACAGGGACACCTTGCCTGGTAAGTAGCAATGCGCTCGGTGTCGTTTTATCTTTCAAGGATAATTTAAAACAAACAGCTGTTTCATTAGCGTCTGCAGGTCTATAAACATTAAAGTTTGGAATAGACCTTAGGCTCATAGCATGTTCAATTGGTTGATGAGTAGGCCCATCTTCTCCAACATAAAATGAGTCATGTGTAAATTCATGCAATACTCTTATTTTTTGAATTGCCGCAAGCCTTAAGGCTGGTCTTTCATAATCTGAGAATACCAAAAAAGTCCCACCAAATGGAATAAGTCCACCATGTAGAGAAATACCATTCATCATTGAAGCCATAGGAAATTCTCTTACTCCAAAAGGGATATTTCTACCCAACTGATTTTTAGATGTAAAGTCTTGGTGAGTCTTTGCAAAATTCCCTGTATAGTTAGAAGGTTCTAAGTCTGCGGATCCGCCAATTAAGTTGGGCATAGAATCTGCGAATTGATCAAGTGTAAGACCAAAAGCTTTTCTAGTTGCGATTAATTCTCCATCTTTAAACTCTGGGTATTTCATTGGCGGAATTTTATTTTTCAAAACCAGATCTACAAGATCAGAGCTATTACTATTTTCAATAACTTTTAATTTTTCTTTCCATTTGTTTCCATTATCTATAAGAGCCTTAAATCGCCTTTGGAAATATTCTTTTACTTCGTTTGGACAATAAAAATTCTCAGAGGGCAAACCTAATTTCTTTTTTGTTAAAATTATTTCATCCTGAGAAAATGGAGCACCATGCGTATTATGATCTCCTTCAACATTTGCAGCACCTTTAGCCATAACTGTCTTACCTATTATGAGACTTGGTTTTTCAGATGATTGAGCTGATTTGAGAGCTTTTGATATTTCATTATGATCATGGCCATTTATCTCTTGAACATGCCAATTAAACCCATCAAATATTTTAGAATAGTTTGAAGTGTCGGATCTATTGGTATTTCCTGAGATTTGTGCTTCGTTAGCATCATAATAAATAATTAACTTTTTTAATCCCAAGTGCCCAGCTATGGATGCAGAACCAAGAGAAATAGGCTCTTGGAGATCACCATCACTTGCAAGGACATATGTATAATGATCTATAACGGTTCCTGAATTTTTATTATCTTTTTTAAACAACTCATGAAGATAAGCTTCCGCATGTGCCATGCCTGTTCCCATACCAAAACCCTGCCCAAGAGGTCCAGTTGTACATTCGACACCAGATATTTCAACTTCAGGGTGCCCTGGTGTTTTACTATTTAGTTGACGGAAATTTTTCAAATCATCCATTTCCAACCATCCAACCAAATACAGTAAAGAATATTGAATCATAGACATATGACCACCAGACAAAATAAACCTATCTCGGTTAAACCAGTTTTCATCTTCAGGGTTAAAATTAAGAAAATCACTATACAGTATGTACGCAAAATCAGCGCATGACATTGGGCCTCCAGGGTGCCCACTATTTGCTTTTTTAATAGCATCAAGAACTAAACCCTTAATAACAGAAACGGAAAATTTATCTTTTTCTTCTTTTGACCAATTTGAAAAAGACTCTAAATCAGTATATTTCTTCATACATCATCACTTATTTTTATGGTTAAAATTAATCTGCCAACTTATAGAATTCTCTAATGGTTTGAACTGGATCTTCGGATTTAAAGACTTCTGATCCCGCAACTAAAATATTGGCTCCAGAATTTATTACTTCACTTGCATTGTGTAGTTTTACTCCTCCGTCAACTTCGATCAAAACATTTGTCAAACAATTTTCATTCAAATAGTTACGAACTTGCCTAATCCTATCATTAGAACCTTCTATATATCCTTGCCCCCCAAACCCTGGTTCTACAGTCATCAAAAGTATAATGTCAATATCACTTAAAAATGGATAAATGCGACTTAAAGGTGTTTGCGGTTTAATCGATAATCCGGCTTTACAACCACAGGATTTGATTAAATCTATGATAGAGGCTGGATCTTCTGCTGCTTCTATGTGAAATGTAATACTATCTGCACCCGCGCGTGCAAATGGTTCAACAAGTTTCTCTGGCTGAATAACCATCATGTGTACGTCTAGAAATTTTTCAGTTTTATTCCTGAGAGCTTTAACAACTAAAGGTCCTACAGTAAGATTTGGAACAAATTGATTATCCATAACATCAATATGTACCCAATCTGCACCACCTTTTTTGCAAATATTTAAAGCGGACTGTAAATCAGAAAAGTCAGCTGAAAGGATTGAAGGAGCAAGTTTAAATTTTTTTTCCATATTTTATATTTAAATTTAAATAAATAAGGTTAAAAATCCTTTACAGATAAATAAAATTTATGACTTTAACTAAATCAGGATGAAGACTCAATGAAACAGGACAAGCTTTTGCTGCTCGCTCAAATTTAGCTCTTTCTTTTTTTAAAATTTTTTTATTAAGAAAGATTCTCACCTTTATCTCACTAATACTCCTTGGTTCACTACCCATTCTTTTTTCTACTTCAGCATAAGTTCCATTTAAATTTTGGTTTGACCTTTTTGCGATAATACCCATTATAGTTAAGATGCACCCGGCTAAAGCAGTTGCAACTAAATCCGTTGGAGAAAAAGCTTCTCCTTTTCCTTGATTATCCTTCGGTGCATCTGTGACAATTATATTCCCTGAAGATATATGAACCGCTTTGGTTCTCAATTCACCCTCATAGACAACTTTTGATATCATTTTCTTGCCTTATTATTATTATTTCTTCGAATAGGACTAAGTTTGTTTATTATTTCTTTATCCCTAATTGATTCAGATATTTTACCCGAAATAAAATCTTTAATTATTCCTGATTGGATTTCACCTCTGCGATAAACTTCAGAATATGGTATTTCATTAAATGAAACCATAGAGTACCTTGGAATAAACCTCTCTGGAAACTTATCTTCTAAAAACAATTCTAATTCTCTATGCTTTTTGTATTCTGAATTGTTAACAGAGTCTCTCATCTCTATATAATTTTCAAGAGCCATATCTGCTATTGCATAACCATTTGGAACATGTTCAGTACCAAAAGCTTTGAACGCAGAACCTAAATCCAAACCATTTTCATCAATCAGATCATTTATAACAGTACAATCTTGAAAAGAAGCATTCATACCTTGACCAAAAAATGGAACAATCGCATGTGCAGCATCTCCCATGATAATTGCTAAATCTTTATAATTCCATTTTTCACAATAAATAGACGAAAGTTTCCCTACTGGATTAGAGATAAAATCTTTAACTAAGTTAGGGATTAAAGCAATGGTATCCGGAAATTCAGTTTTAAAAAAATTTAAAATTTCTTTCGAAGTATTAATTTTCTCAAAACTATTACTTCCCTTTAATGGTGCAAAAAGAGTACAGGTAAAAGTTTTATCTGTATTTGGCAATGCAATTAGCATAAATTTTCCTCTAGGCCAAATATGAAGTGAGTCTGGCTCCATAAGATAATTTCCACTTTCTGAAACCGGAATAGTTAACTCTTTATATCCATGGCCAAGTTGATCGCTTCTGAACTTCAAATCCGTTTGCTTCAAAATACAATTTCGAAGCATCGAGTTGAAACCATCAGCTCCAATTATTCTGTTAAAATTAACTTTTTTCTTTCCAAAAAAAATTGTTTTCTGTTCAAAGTCAACATCGCTTAGTTTATGATTAAATGACATTGTAATATTTTTTTTGTTTTCTACATGATTTAGTAATGAAATATTTAAAAATGAACGTGAAATAGAATAAATAACTTCTTTTTGATTTTTTCCATATAATTGTAATGACTTTTCACCGTCCATACTGTGAATCATTCGACCTTTCATTGGAATAAGGTTTTTCTTAATATTATCAAATAGCCCAATGTCTTTTAATGCTTTAATTCCTCTGGCAGACAAAGCAAGATTAATAGATCTCCCAGATTGATCTAAGTTTTTTCTCATATCTACCCGGCTTTCATAAAGGTCTACGTTAAGCCCTTTTTCAGACAGGTAGGTCGCCATTAGAGGTCCCGATAATCCAGCACCAATTATAGTGATATCAAAATTTTTCATTTATAAACGCTTTTTATTAGCATAATTGCTCTATATACCTCTTCATAACTATTAAATAATGGATGAGGAGCCAAACGAATTACATTAGGCTCACGCCAATCACAAATAAGACCTTTTTGAATAATATCATTAAATAACGATTTACCATTTTTAACTTTAATTGATATTTGAGAACCTTTTTTTTCTGGTGTTACAATTATTATTTCTGGAAGAAAAGTATTTAATAAAAACTCAAGATATGCCGTAAGCCGAATTCCTTTTTTTCGAATTTTTTCCATACTTGCAGAATCATATAAATTCATTGAGGCAATCAGAGGAGCCATTCCCATTATTGGAGCATTACTTATTTGCCAGCCTTCAGCTGTTTTGATAGGATTAAACTTTAGAGGCATTTCAAATCGATCTTTTTTATTATGCCCCCACCACCCAGTGAACCGTGGCCCCGTCCAATTATGATGATTTTCATGTACAAAGATACCAGAAGGAGACCCTGGACCGGCGCATAGATATTTATATGTACACCAAGAAGCAAAATCAACACCCCATTTATGCAAGAATAGTTCGACATTTCCTGCACAATGCGCTAAATTGAAACCGACTGTCACACCATACTCTTTTGCCGATTTTGTAATTGATTTCATATCAAAAAGCTGTCCAGAGAAGTAATTAATTCCTCCTAAATATATTAGAGCTGTTTCGGAGCCATTTTTTTTTAAAATATTTAATATCTCTTCATCGTCTATGACTTCTCTTCCTTTTATAGGTTCAATTTCAATTAGTGCATCTTTTTTATCATAGCCATGAAACTCTAATTGACTTTCAACCGCATA
>JAOHKG010000046.1 GCA_028101095.1 Fidelibacterota bacterium
GGGTCTTCTGAAGATCAAGAGGGGCATTCCATTTTAAGTTTAATAAATGGAGGCTATATAATTTGCGGACAATCAATTGATGAAAATACTGGTTTTAATATGCTCTATCTTTTAAAAATTAATTTGGATGGAACTCAGGTCTGGGAACAGACATTTGGAGGAAATGGAGAAAATTATGGCTTTTCTATTATTGAGTCAAATGATGGATCTTTTTTGATAACGGGTATGACCGAAAATTCTGATGATATGAGTGGTGATGCTTGGCTATTAAAGGTTGATTTAGATGGTAATAAAATTTGGGAACAAACTTATGGAGGAACAGGTACAGATCTTTCAAGATCTTTAGTCTACACTGGTGATGGTTACATAATGGTGGGGAACACAAGCTCTTATGGCAGTGGTAATAATGATATTTTTGTGATAAAAGTAAATATAGAAGGAACTCAAGAATGGAGTAATACTTATGGTGGGAGTGGGACTGATATTGGCAGGAAAATAATAAAAACAAGTGATGGTAGTTTTGCAATTGCAGGATACACGGATTCTTTTGGAGAAAATAGTGGCTTTAACGTTTGGCTTTTGAAAATTGATGCTTTGGGAAACCTACTATGGGATAAGACTTTTGGAGCTGACGGAAATGATAGGGCTTTAAGTGCTCAACAGACATCAGATGGAGGGTTTGTTTTGACTGGTTTTAGTAATTCCATTGATAGTGCCTCAGATATTTTAATCATAAAAACAGATGACAAAGGAAACATTAGATAAAATTTCACTAAATAAAAATGGGCACAAATCATATTCAAGGTAAGTGAATAAAATAAATTATGCCCATCTTTCCTACATACCCGATATACTCACTAAAGTACATCTAATAGGTAATACGTTCTTTTATTGAAACCTGCTCATAGAATGTTGAATTCAGGTGATTCAGCTCACATTTTTATTAATCTTTTAATCTTCCAAGCCTACGATATTTCTCTTTATATTTTTTCAATAAATTCTTTTGCCTATCTGAAAGGTCAACTTCTTTTCCTTTTATATAGGCTTTGCTTGGATTTGTTCTTTGCAAAAGAGGTTCTGTATCAGAAATAAAAAAGGTAGCATCTTTTCCAGCTTCAAGAGATCCAATGTTTTCATCAACACCCAGAATTTCAGCTGCTGATAGCGTGATTGATCTTAAAGCTTCATTTTTATCTAAACCCCAAGCGTATGCTTTCATCGCTTCATCTGGTAGCGTTCTTACATGTCCATCCATAGGATAACCCGGTTCTAGAGAAATGCAAAACCTTACACCAGCTTCATAAAGCATGGCAGGAAGTTTGTATGGGGTATGGATTGGTTCATATCTCCGTTGAGGTGTCTTCTGAACTCCTAGAAGGATAACGGGTATATTATTTTCAACTAAAATTTTTGGATTAATCCAGGCATCATCGCCACCAACAATCACAATATTCAAATTATGTTTTATTGACCATTCAACGGCAGCCTCTATTTGTCTAATTTCTGATGCTTTTATATGAATTGGTTCTTTAAATACTATGAAAGGAATCATTGATTCAAGTCTTAAGTCAGATTTTTGTTTATGCTCAGCTTTTCTTTCTTTTGCATTTCTGCGATGGTGATACGCTTGCACATTTCGAATGAGAAAATTAAGTTCTCTAATAGATTTAAGATAAATATCTTTTTGACTCTCTTTTCCTTTTTTTAATTTTTTTTCATATTCTACATACATATTGGGCCAGTTTATATGAAGAGCCGTAGGGTGCTTTAGTGTAGCTTCTTCCCAAGTCCAACCATCTAAAGACATGACAGAAGATTGACCTGCTATGGTACCGGAAGCAGGAACAGAATTTATGGTTAAAATTCCATTGGATCGCGTAATAGGTATTAAATCTGAATCGGTATTATATGTTACGTTTGCTCTAACATTAGGATTGAAAATACCTATCTCAGAGTGATCATTCGTTTGTTTAACAGCAGATATCTCAGTTAAACCAATTCGGGTATAACTTGCAATAAATCCAGGAACCACATGTTTGCCATATATATCATAAACATCTGTTTCAGGGGAAGGTTTTATCCTTTGATCAATTGTTATTATTTTCCCTTCACTAAAAAGTAGATCTGTTTCTTCTAATACTCCATTTGACACAGTATGGATAGTCCCGCCTCTGAGTAGAATAGGTCTTTTTTGTTCTGAACCAGGAATTTGGTTGTTAGCAGATAGCTGTACAAAAATCAAAAATAGAAAAAGGATTCTCAATTTGACTCCCATGTTGATAATTCTACATCTGATAAATTACAATTGTGTCCATGAGAACTTTTTTTTGGTAGTGGTTTTATATCAACTCCAGTTTTTTGAGGCGATTTCAGAATTTTTTCTATTATACTTTTCCTTAATCTTTTATCACGTTCTTCTAACTCGAGATTTTCATCAATAGACCAATACCTCTTTCCTTCAATCCATGTTTCTTCAACTTTAGAATAGATTGAAAGAGGGTTTCCATCCCAGATTACAAAGTCAGCATCTTTGCCCTCCTCTAATGAGCCTACAAATTGATCTATACGTAATTGCTTTGCTGGATTGATTGTAACAAACTTCAGTGCCTCTTCCTCAGAGAGGTTGCCATATTTTATTGCTTTAGCAGCTTCTGTATTCAGTCTTCTAGCAAGTTCATCATCATCTGAATTAAAAGAGACTAAGACGTCATTTTTAGCCATAATAGCACCATTGTGAGGTATAGCGTCAATTACTTCATACTTATATTGCCACCAATCAGAGAAAGTTGAAGCTCCAGCTCCATGATCTGCAATTCGATCAGCTACTTTGTATCCTTCTAGAACATGCTGAAATGTTGCAATCTTAAAACCAAAATCTTCTGCAATTCGAGTAAGCATTAATATTTCATCTTGTCTGTATGAGTGACAATGAACTAATCGTTTACCCTCTAATATTTCTGATAGAGCTTCAAGTTCTAAATCTTTTCTAGGTGGTGCAATTTTTCGCTGAGCTTTTGAATTTCGGTAATATGTTTTATGTACATGTTTATAATCTTGGGCTGATCGAAAAGCATCCCTAATGATTTGCTCTACTCCCATTCTTGTTTGAGGGTATCTGCCTGAACCTCCCCAATTAGCTTGTTTTACATTTTCACCTAGCGCAAACTTTATTCCTTGAGGTGCATTTTGGAATAATAATTTATTAGGCCCTTGACCCCATCTTAACTTTATTACCGCATTCTGACCGCCTATTGGATTTGCTGAGCCATGTAAAACATTAGCTGTAGTTAGACCACCTCCAAGTTGCCTGTAAATATTTATATCATCTGCAAAAAGAACATCTTTGATCCGAACTTCTGCAGTGACAGACTGTGAACCTTCATTAATCGACGATGCTGCGGAATGGCTATGGCAGTCAATTAAGCCTGGTGTAATATGCCTATTAGTTCCATCTATAATGAGTGCGCTTCCCATTGGAACACTAATGTCAGGTGCAACTTTATCTATTTTCCCGTTAACAAATAATATATCCCAATCAATTAGCTTTCCCTTTGGACCTGACGTCCAAATAGTTGCATCATTAATTAAAACAGCATTTGGATTTAATAATTCAGTGTATGTTCCGTAACTACCGGCTGGAAAGTGCAAAGGTATATTGCTAATATTTTCTTGCTCTCGTTTGAGGGGGGCTTTTTTTAAAGTTTGCTTAAATGAAAAATCATATTTATTCTTATTAAAATCGAAGACTTCGCCAGTGATTTTTTCTTTGAGAGCAACCCCTTTAAAAAATAAGGTTTCTTCAAACCCTAGGCCTTGAATTGAAAAAGAAATTTGGTTATCTTGTTTCTCGAAGCTTAATATCTCAGTTGGCCCATCTTCATCTTCAAATATTCCTGTGATTTCTCCATAGTTTGGTTTGTCTTTATCATTCTCGATTAGGAACTCAAAATCTATTATTTTCTTATTGAACGAAAGCTCCCACTTTCCTAAAATTTTAAATGTAAACTTAGGGGATAGATATTTTTCTTTTCCTGAAATCCATACGGATGTTACTCGAGAATTTGGATTGAAATAATCACCATCAGTAACAACTAAGTTGGCAATGAAGCCAGGTTGAATTTTGCCGACATGTTTTTCAACTCCCATAGCTTCAGCAGGGAAGGTGGTTAGAGCTGCTAGAAGAACATCTTTTGATAGTCCACGATCGATCATTCTTTGAAGATTCTTTCTGAAATCTTTTTTATTATTCGTCATAGATGTGGTAAGGCTAAACCTTAATCCTGCATCATAAATCTTCTTAAGATTATCAGGTACCATATCCCAGTGCTGTAATTGCTCAGTAGAATATTGCATTGCATCGTAAGGATTTGAAACTTTTGGCTTATTTGGAAAATTTAGAGATGATATTATAAATGGTTTTTGATCTTTTATTTCATTTAATCGTCTGTACTCATAACCATTACTAAGAATCCAAGGTTTTAAATCAAATTCTTTAGAAAGATTAAGTGATCGTAGTACACTATGCTCCTCTTTTGTCATAAATAAAACTGGTTTTTGGTTTTTTATATTTTCTTCAAGAGCTTCTAGAGAAAGATTTTTATATATTGGTTCATTCATCTCAGGAAACTTCTCAATGATTTGATTTGATTGCAGATACCATTGGGCATCCATAAATGTTTGCCTTAATAAAGCAATTACTCCAAGAAGTGAATTTGGGTAGGACCGGTCTGACCAACTCCCAGTTTTAAACTCTACTATTTGAGCTGTATTCTCAGATAAAGAATTAAAATCATTGTCGAGTAATATTAATTCAGAATTACCTTTTATAATTCCTTTTTCTGGGACTATGTGAGCAGCGGTTATACCAAGGGAATGCAGTCTATCTAAATCTTTTTTCTTGATATTTAGATCTGTTTTTGCACGATAGTGTGCTCGTATATTTTTATTCCAGTGGTCGTCAGCATTCTTAATTGTTGTTTTCCTTTTTACCTCATACCAGGAGTCAATAAAACCGGGATAAATACTAACACCATTCATATCAATCTCGAATGCATCTAATGGAGTTCTAATATATCTTCCAACTTTATCTATTTTTCCATCTCGAATAATGATGGTACAGTCCTTAATTGAATCACCAGGTTCAGTATGAACTAATGCATTTGTTAAAGCCCAAACGCGAGGATTGTTTTCATTCAGACCAATGTTTGGTTGAGTTTGCGATTGCAGAAAAGAAAACAACAGTAAGTATACTATTATCATGGTTTTAAAAAATTGGTCCTTCTATTTTATTATTTTTAATAAAATTGGTAACATAATTAAACGCATCATCCACATCATCTGTAAAATATAATAGATCTAGATCTTCTTTAGCGATTGTACCTACCTCGACTAAATAGTCCCAGTTAACTACTTTCTTCCAAAATTCTTTTCCATACAAAACTATCGGAAGGCTTTTCATTATCTTTTTAGTCTGGATTAAGGTTAACACTTCCATTAATTCATCTAATGTTCCAAATCCACCTGGCCAAACAACAATTGCTTTTGCATGGTAGAGAAACCAAAATTTACGCATAAAAAAATAATGGAATTTCATGTTTAAGCCTTCTGTGATCCAATCATTTCCAGAGTCTTCAAAAGGTAAAGAAATTGTTAATCCAATATTCTTTGCACCAACTTCTGCCGAGCCTCTATTTGCAGCTTCCATTATTCCAGGTCCTCCTCCTGAGCAAATTATATACTCTTGTTTTTCTGAAGTAAAACTTCTGCTCCATTCAGAGTATTTACCAGCTAATTGCCTTGCCTCTTCGTAATAGCGACTCATTTTTAAATCGGTTTCAAGAATTTTGATATTTGTATCATCTGGGTTAGTTTTTGCCAATTCAAGGTCTTCGAGTGCTTGCTCTTTAGACTTCAATCTTGCAGATCCGAAAAATACTATTGTATTATTAATATTATTTTTTTCTATTCTATCCAATGGACCATAATATTCGGACAAA
>JAOHKG010000047.1 GCA_028101095.1 Fidelibacterota bacterium
TTACGTAAAGCGGATTTGGGTGAAGTAATCTCTTATATTTTATATCTGAAAATTTTTCTCGTTTTTTAGAGATATACCAAGTTTTTTCACCTTCCAAATGAAGTATAAGCCCTGAAATAATATGTGCATGTTTTGTGAAAGTGCAGTTTTTAGTGCTCAAAAATAATGTCTTTTGCCTAGAAGTTTTACCAAAAGATAATAGGTAGTCAAAGGGTCTGAATACATTCCCTTTTAAACTTTCTAAAAGAGAAGTGTCAATGTACCTTGAAAGTTTATTCCCAATTTTAGTATTAGCTCTTAGTCTGTATTTTTCACCGTTTTTAACTTTTTTACTGAACTTTTTTATTGAATTATTAAAATCGGCTTCTAAATCAGACCAAGAAATATCTATGTCAAGCTCTCTTGTGTAATCATTTGTTTTTTTAATATCTATTTTCACGTTTTACCCTAAGATTATTGATGAGTTTAATTTATTTATTATATCACTATTAGAAAGAAGATTAATAACTGGTTCTAAATTTACTGACTAAATAACATATTAACGATTAAGATTATATCCACAACAGTAATTTCTCCATCACTGTTTATATCAGCAACTAATTCTGTGCAGAGACCTAAAGATTCCGAATTAGAAACTTTATCAGAGACCTTTAATATATCATAAACATCAATTAAGCCGGAGCTATTTAGGTCACCGAGTAACCAATCATTACAAATATCGGTGGGTAAAGCAGAAAAAACATGCCACCCTCCTAATGGATTTTTTTCAATACGCCCAGATGAATCTGCTGCTTGAATGTAATAACATATTGAACTCGTATCCACAATTGAAGGAATATACCCTGACCATATACCCTGCTGCTCATTTAAGTTATCAATTTCAAGCCGCTTAAATGACCAATCAACATCGCCTTCCTTTTTAAAAAATACTTTCATCGAATCTGAAAGGATTCCAGTGTTACTCAGCTCCTCTATTTCAATGGTTACCTTATATCCTTCGGCAACCGGCTCTGTTAAATTATTTATAGGATTGTGAATAATTTGTAGCATTTCTAAATCAGGGATACCTTTTGTCCTGCAGTGCAGCGCATCAGTTGATTCCCACGTTCCAGAAAAACCCAAAATTTCATATCCTGGTAATGCATTATTATAAGATTCTATTGCTGCATTATCCCATGAACTACCATTCAACGGAACCAAGACTTTATTGTTTATAATTAATGAATTTGTATATGGCTCGTTTCCAGGTGTCCAAATGCGATAAACCTCCCAAGGCTCATTCCATTTATTTAGAGTATTCATAAAATATGAAGCTGTTTCTTCGATTTGGTTAAACTGAGGGTGAGATTCAGGAACATCTCTTATTAGTACTTTTGTGGGGCTTAAATACTTCCCCCAACAATCTATATGATCTATGTAAGTATTGTTCGGGTCGTTTATAACATGATAATTATCAATACCATAATAAGAATTCATTAAATCTAAAATTTGCTCATTTGTATTAAGATTTTCTTCAAATACTAAATCAGATGAGGCTGAAGTACCTAAGCCATCCGTCATATAATTCCCTCCAGCATGTATAATATCACTTGCATAATAAGGTACATTTAGGTGCTCAGATATTTTTAAGGGAGCTTGGTTATCATTTATACGTGGCCTATTGTATGTAAAATCAACTACAGACATTTTATTTTCACCATTTACGACCCACCAAGGACCATAATCTCTAGTCCAATAACTATCTGTTTCTCCAAGAATAAGGTCAATATTACTTGCATCTACACCTGCATTAATTAACGCATTTTGTGCTGCATTTTGCTGATTATTTGAAACTAAACAGAAAATCTTCACATCTTCTGCTATTTCTACAATTAAATCAATTGGTATACCAAAGGGATATCTAATTAATACACCTTGCATTTTTTCATATTCAGCGATATTTCTTATAGGCCCAATGGGTGGGTCTGTTTCCCTAGCCATCAAGGGAATTTCATGAATACGCGACATTTCTTCATTCGTCAAACCAATTGGAAGCTCTTCCGAAAAAAGTAAAGGTAAACAAAATAGTATGTATAATGATTTCATTGATCGACAGAGATTATATTCAATGTCTAGAGTGAACAAAGCAATATAGTTATTACTGTCTCAGACGGTAAGTTGCTCCTTCCATCGTCTTTAAAAATTTTTCCAATTGGTTTTCAGTGTGAAATAATTCATCAATAGAAACAAAAACATCGCTGGAGTATTCTATTTCATCGTAATCTCTTAGAAAATTTGATTCTAGCTTCAGGACAAGGTCTCTTACCACCATTGGCGGGACTTCTTTATTACGCATAAAATTAATTTGCAAGTTGAGCTGGCCAATAGAAGTCATGTGAAATAATGGAAGAGGACCAACATCTGTATTACAGCGGTAAGTAAGTGTACCGTGATCGGAACCTCTTCCCCAAGTTATATCGTCTGCATGTTTCTCGGCGAATTCAATGATCGCAACACCAACTTTTGCAACTTCTCGATTACACTCTTCTCTTAGATGATCAATAAATAGTTTTTTATCCCAATTAGACATTTGGTAATCCTTGTAAAGTATTATTAAAGCTGAATTATTAGGGTGAAGTTTACTTGTTTTTACAAGCCAATGAAAGCATAGTATCGATTGAAGCGCGGGTGCAAAAGATAAAAAGAGTCACCTAGACAAACTCAATTGATCTTGAAATCATGACTTACATATCCAGGGATTGAGATCAAAACTTGGTCATCTTTTTCCAGATCGCCAACACCATCAGGTGTTCCAGTAAATATGAGATCACCCGCCTTTAATTCGATTTCTTTTGTGAGTTCACACATAATCTCACCAGGGTTCCAAATCATATCAGAGCATTTACCTTTTTGCTTTATATTGTCATTTACATACAATTCTAACTCAAGAGTGTTTAAATCAGTGTTTGGATTAAGAAGAACAATTTCAGAAATAACTGAGCTTCCTTGAAAATTTTTCCCTCGGAACCAAGGTTTTCCACTCAATTTTGCTTTTTTTTGAATATCTCTTCTTGTTAGATCCACTCCAACAGAGAAACCATAGATCGAAGACTCCTCTCCAACGGCTATAACCAGCTCGACTTCATGCTGTAAGCTGCTAGTACCTTTAGGATATTCTATAATTTCACGAGCTATTGTCCATGCTGCTTTCGAAAAAAAAAATGGTGGAACGCGTTTATCTTCCCCCATTTCAATGGCATGGGCAACATAATTTCTACCGACACAGTAAATAGAACCAANCGGGAAATTTTCTCCTTCATCTTTTACAGGAATGGTTATTGGAGCTTTTTCAGTAAACATATAAGTAAATTAAATCTTTTTATTGGACCTGAAGTTCTTTCTAAACAGCCACGTCTTTTGGTGAATATTTCATTAAATAATCAGATGCACTGAGCGCTGCTTTTGCGCCCTCACCCATCGAAATAATTATTTGTTTAAATGGAACTGTAGTGACATCACCACATGCAAAAATACCTTCCTCAGAAGTTTCACCATGCTCATTAATTATGATTTCACCATGCTTATTTAATTTAATAACATCTTTCATAAATTGACTGTTAGGGATTAATCCAATTTGGATAAAAACTCCATCTAAATTGATTAAGCTAATCTTATTTGTAGTACGGTTTTTATATTCAAGCCCAGTCACTCTGCTATCAGTGGATAATATTTTTTTAGTTTGTACATTCGAAAGAATTTGTATGTTATCTTTTTTTTCTGCCTGATCAATTAATATTTTATCCGCTTTTAGATCTGGCATAAATTCTAAAACGGTAACTTTTTTAACAATCCCAGATAAGTCTAAAGCTGCTTCTATACCGGAATTACCTCCACCAATAACCGCTACATCTTTTCCTTTAAAGAATGGACCATCACAATGCGGGCAGTAAGCCACACCGTTCCCAATGTTCTCTTTCTCTCCAGGAACGCCTAATTCTCTCCACTTCGCACCAGTTGCTATAATTAATGTTTTTGCTTCTATGATCTCTCCCGATGAAAGGGTTATTTTTTTGATAGCTCCTTGACGTAAATCTGTAACTCTTAAATGTTCTTTTAGAGTAACATCATAGTCGCTTAGGTGAGATTTCATATCAACTGTTAACTTATCTCCAGTAGTGTTTGATACTGAAATTAAATTTTCAATTCCCATTGTCTCCTTCACTTGTCCGCCTATTTTTTCCGCAATTAATGCTACAGAAAGACCTTTCCTAGCAATATAAATCGCGGCACTTATACCAGCGGGACCACCACCAACTATAGCGACGTCTTGCAGTGGAAGTGATTTACTTAATCGAGGCTTCAGGTAAGGATAGAGTTCTTCTAATTTTGAAACTAATTTTGCAATATCCGATTTACCTGAAGCAAAAACTTCACCATTAAGATATACGCACGGCACACCCTGTATATCTCTTTCTTTCATTAAATCCGGATAAAGACCTCCATCTATCATTTCATTGCTAATCTTTGGACTGATGATCGAGAACTGGTTTAATGCCTGAACCACATCTGGGCAGTTATGACAACTTAAGCTAACAACTGTTTCAAACCTTAACTCTTCTTTAACATTGGAAAGCATATCTTTGATTGATTGATCTAATTTGATTTCCGAACCACCTGAATGAAGGATTGCCAAGATAAGAGAATTGAATTCATGACCACTAGGAATGCCTGAAAATGATATACCATTAAGACCTTCATTCGATTCTAGAAAAAAAGTCAATGGACTGCGTGCACCTTTCTTAAAATCTCGCTCTAAAAAAAGAAGTTTTTCTGAGACACCACAAATTTGGTTTAGAAAACTCGCTAGTTCGGCACGCTTGGAGTGCTCACCAGTTTGAAGAACAAGTGAAACCTTGTTTTTCAAACTGGCGGTGTACTTAGTTAGGGCTTCTAATATATCCTTGGATATTGGAGTACTGCTCATTCAAATAAATCTATTATATTTTACCAGATAGATCTAGCGAAGGCGTTAATGTATCCTCACCTTCTTTCCATTTTGCAGGACATACTTCATCTGGATTATTATGAACATATTGTGCAGCCTTAACTTTTCTCAATAAGTCGGAAGCGTCTCTTCCAATTCCTTCTGAAGTAACTTCCATAGCTTGTATTACACCATTTGGGTCAACAATAAAAGTTGCCCTATCTGCGCGTCCTTCACCTTCTCTCAAAACCTGAAAGTTGTTGGAGAGGTGAAACTGATCATCACTCAACATTGTGTATTTAATGTTCGATATAGCGTCAGATGATTCATGCCATGCTTTATGTGTCCAATGACTGTCCGTCGAAACTGAGAAAAGTTCAACTCCCATTTCATTAAATTGCTCATGATGGTCTGCTAGATCAGCCAACTCAGTAGGACATACAAAAGTAAAATCTGCAGGATAAAAGAAAAATACTGCCCACTTACCCTCGATATCTTTTTCAGTTACAGTTAAAAAATCTTCTTCACCTGGCTTGTAAGCGCTTGCTTTGAATGGGTGAATCGATTTGTTAATTAATGACATTTACTACTCCTTTTTTTGTTTTTTATTATAATGTTTATCACATACGCCTGTGAAAATCATATCGATAT
>JAOHKG010000048.1 GCA_028101095.1 Fidelibacterota bacterium
TCATACTCTGATGATGGTTCTAAAATAAAATATACTTGGATATTTTCACCAGGATTGGTTTTAAATGAGGATAATAATTTTAGTTCAGATTTTTTAATAGAGACATATGATGCAAAATATTTAAGAAGTCTAAATACATTTGAAAAAACTGTAAAAGTTAATATTGCTAAAAATGATCCAGGTATTCAGCTAGAAGTATTTCTAGAAGTTAAAAATAGTTTGGGGTTTAAAGCCTCGGATACTCTAATTGTTAAATATTCAACGCCAGTAGACACAGCAAATTTATTAGAGGCAGATTCAATTTTAATGGTCTCAGCATCAGAATTAGATAGTACGAAGAGTTCAGCATTAGGTATGAGTATTAAAAATGAAATTGAATTAGAGCCATCTATGAAAAGACCCTTTTTAAAAAAGTTAAACCTTACAGATCAGAAATGGACGGTTTATGCTAAATATCCATTAATGGCAGGAGGTGTTTATCTAATTCTAGATAAAATTTTCTTTAATAATTCAAACGAAAATAAGCTAGAAAAACCACCGAGTTTTCCACATGATTCTTAAAAAAAAACAAATATTAATTAAAAATATTATCCATAATAGGAGCTACTCATGAAAAAAATATTTTTTTTATTTTTTCTGTTATCAACAATATCATTTTCTCAGAATAAAAAAAGTTTTAGGCCAACAAAAAATAAAGCTGTTAATCAAATAGCATCAGAAAACATTACTGAAAACATTGCTGTCCCCAGAAAAATTTCTTATCAGGGACTTATCACAAAGTCTGATGGTAGACCAACACTTGATGGAAGTTATGAGGTTTTATTTAAGGTATATAGTATTGCGGAGGGTGGTGAAGCTATTTGGTCTGAGAATCAACAAGTATCCGTTACAAATGGTATTATTAGCACGATTCTGGGTAGTACAAATCCCTTCACTACTATTCCTGAAGAAGCATATTTAGAGTTGACGGTCGAGGGATCAACCCTCACGCCAAGGCAACTACTTACTTCCGTATTCTATTCTATTTTATCAGATACATCTAATTATGCTAGGTCTGCAGACTACACTGATTTAAAAAACTTACCGGATCTAGATATTTATGTACTAAAAGATTCTTTACAAAGCTATGCAACAAGTGCTGAGATTTATGACACACTTTCAAGCTACCAAATGCTAGATACAAACTTGACAGATTTTCTTGAAGAAGGTGTTTTAAATGCTAACTCTTTATTATCTAATAATGGTAACCTCGATATAGTTCCTGCAGAGGGATCTTCAGTCATTATTGATAGTCTAATAAATATTTCTGGTTCTTCAATGGGACATATTGATGACCCCGATTTGATTACATTTACAAATAGGACACTTATAGTTGGAGGTACATTAAATGCATCTGCAATAACAGGTGATGCCGTATTAGATGAAGATGATATGGTCTCAAACTCGAACTTGAACTTAGCAACTCAGCAGTCGATTAAAGCTTATGTTGATACAAAACAAGATGCAGATTCTAGCCTGATAACTATAGCAGATTTGCAGCAGAGTGATGGAAACTTTATTGTTTCGAATGGAGCGGATTGGACTGTAGAAAGTGATTCTTTAGCGAGGTCTTCCTTAGGTTTAGGGAGTCTTGCAATACAAGATTCTGCATCTATTAATTTGACTGGTGGTTCAATTGAAGGTGTTTCAATTGGAGCGAATTCACCATCAACTGGAAAATTCACAAGTATTGAAGTTCCTTTAAATTCTTCTGGTTCTGAAGCTACAATTGGGACACTTATTTTTGATGGAAATGAAATCACGGATAGTAATGGAACTGTTTCTTTTGGGGATAACAATCTAAATACAGAAGGGAATATAATTACAGGAGTTGCCGCAATGGCTACAGGATCAACTATTGGAAATTTAACATTAGCAGATGGATCCATTACGTCGTCTGGGGGAAATATTTCTTTTGGAGATGAAAACCTAAATACAGACGGAGCTCTAGAAGTTGGGCTCTTGACATCTAATGGTATAGCAAATTTAGGAGCAGGGACAAAAATTGGAGATTTAACACTATCAAATGCTTCCATCACTGATGAGAGTGGTTCAATTTCATTTGGGAATGAAGATTTAGAGACAGATGGAACACTAACAGCAGGGATAGCGACACTTGCATCGGGGTCTGTGGTTGGTAATATTACAATTACGAATGGAGGACTTGCATCCTCTTCAGATTCTATATCATTTGGTAATGATGTGTTGTTGACAACGGGCACTCTTTCTACAGGAGTTGCCGCGATGGCTACAGGGTCAACTATTGGAAGCCTAATTCTAGGAGATGGTTCTATAACAGATTCAAGCGGAGAAATTTCATTTGGGAACGAAGATTTAGAAACCTCGGGAACTATTACCGCAGATTCATTATTTGGTGATGGTTCAAACTTAACAGGTGTACAAGCTACCTCGACTGGCACACTAGCAGGTGATTCTCCAATAGTCATGGAAGGGGTTACAGTTAACGATTTTGAGTTAGTAATTTCGCTTGATGATCCGACAACAGATCGTACTATCACTTTTCCAGATATTGATGGCATTGTACTAACTACGGGGAATGAAACATCTATAGATCAGGTCGGAACTATCAATTCGGGTACTTGGGAAGGTGAGACTATTACAGACACTTATGTTGCTAATGATTTAACAATATCAAATGGTTCTATCTCAGGAAGTACTATTGAAAATAGTATTATTGGAGACGCTACTCCAGCAGCGGGTACTTTTACCGATATTACTGGAACGGGAGCTAACATTGGTAATCTAACACTTGCTGACGGATCTATAACTTCTTCATCTGATGCAATTACTTTTGGTGATGATGCACTTTCTACAACAGGAACAATTTCTACAGGAGCTGCAACGATTGCGACCGGTTCGACGATTGGTAATCTAACACTTGCTGACGGTTCTATATCTTCTTCATCTGATGCAATTACTTTTGGTGATGATGCACTTTCTACAACAGGAACAATTTCTACCGGTGTTGCAACGATTGCGACCGGTTCGACGATTGGAGATTTAACCATAGGAGACGGATCTATAACTTCTTCATCTGATGCAATTACTTTTGGGAATGATGCTTTATCAACATTAGGAACAATTTCCACAGGAGCTGCAACGATTGCGACTGGTTCGACGATTGGAAATTTAACTTTAGGAGACGGGTCTATAACTTCTTCAGGAGGAACAATCGCATTTGGTGATGAAAACTTATCAACTACTGGTTCTGTTACTGCAAATTCATTTTCTGGTGATGGTTCAAATTTGACAAGTGTTGAAGCGACATCGCTGAAGTCAAACACTCTTACTACTGGTGATGGCGCTATTACAATGAGTACTTCTGTAGGCGGGATAACTATTTCACCTGCGACGGGATCATCAGTTCTTTTAGATGGTACGGTTCAAGTTGCTGATAGCAAAATAGGGTATGTAACCGATACAGATTTAATTACACTTGCTGATGATCTTGTAACTGTGGCTGGAGAAGTTTCTATTACAACTCTTGATATAGGGGGGACAGACGTCACCTCTAATGCTTCTGAATTAAACTTGGTAGATGGATCCTCAGCAGGGAATATACTTGATAATAAAGCGGTTATTTATGGGTCGAGTGGTGAGGTGAATGCGACAACATTACAAATTGCGGGGACGAGTATAACTTCTGATGCGACAGAAATCAACCTTTTAGAAGGCTCTTCTTCAGGATCTATTGTAAATAGTAAAGGAGTCATTTACGGAGTTAGCGGTGAGGTTAATGCAGCAGAAATTCAATTAAATGGCACAAATATCATCAATGTGGCTGAAACATTGACAAATAAAACACTGGAAGAACCAAAATTTATTGATACTGGATTTATAGCAGATGACAGTGGTAATGAGTTAATTGAGTTCTCTAAAGCTGTTAATGCACTAAATCAGTTAGATATTTCTAATAGTGCTGATGGACAGCCTATTATTATTGCAACTTCGGGTGACAATACAAACATTGACTTAAACCTAGTCCCGAAAGGCTCTGGTACGGTTAATATAGGTACAAATATTACTGTTGGAGCGGGAGATCTTTCTTATGCTGGAACTCCAGTTACCTCAACCGGAGCAGAGTTAAACTATTTAGACGGCGTCGCCTTAGGAACACCAACAGCAAGTAAAGCTGTTATTGCTGATGCGAATCAGAATATAGGAGCGGTTAAGGGAACCGAATTACACATTGGTACAAGCGGTTCAGAGACTCAAGTGACAGCAACGGGAGCAGAATTAAATATCCTTGATGGTGGAACGAGTGCATCTTCTCTAACAATAGCAGACGCTGATCAAATTGTTTTGAATGATGCCGATGGATCAATGGTTCAAGTCGCGGTTACAGGTTTAGATACGTATGTATCTGGAACAACAAAGACATTGACAAATAAAACATTAACCGAGCCAAAGTTTGCTGATGGTGGATTTATCGCTGATGCCAATGGACAAGAGTTAATAGTTTTTCAAACCACTGATAGTGCCGTCAACGAAGTTGAGGTTACAAATGGAGCAACGGGAAATTCTGTAGTAATAGGTACTTCAGGCGATGATACAAATATTGATTTAAATCTCACTCCAAAAGGAGCAGGAAAAGTAAGTGTCGGAGGAGACCTAACGATTGTTGGTGATGATTTATTTATGAATACGAATACAAGTGGTGCGGCTTTGATTGGAGATGGAACGAACTATAACCCCGTAGTAATTTCTGGTGATTTAGCTATAAATACTTCTGGAGTAGCAGCAATAGGAACGGGTGTAATCGTTAATGCGGATATAAATGGTTCAGCAGCAATAGCTGATAGTAAGCTGGCAACAATTACAACTGCAGGGAAGGTTGATGGTGATGCGATTGATATAGATAATACAACAAATGGTGATGCTATTACACTTGCAGATGCAGATAAATTTTTAATTGATGATGCCGATGGAGGAGGGGTTAAATACATACTCGCGTCTCAGCTAAATACATATACTAGTTCCTCTGTCTCTCTAAATAATATAGCAGATGGTACTTCTGCTGTTTCATTAGCAACAGCTTCTGGAAATATGACAGTTGATTCTCCTGCAGATATTATTTTAGATGCTTCGGGAGCAAATATAACACTGAAAGATGATGGTGTTACAACATTAGACCTTATTGCTAACGGCTCAACGGATATTACTTTGGATGCTCCTGGAGACATTAAAATTGATGCAGAAGGTGGAAATATTTTTTTCCTAGATAACAGTACGACATTTGGAAGTGCGACAAATAATAGTGGTGATTTAATTATTAAATCAGGTACAACAACAGCAGCAACTTTTAGTGGTGCTGATGTTACTCTTGCTGGCGGGGTTACTATTGGGACGGGTAATCTAACATATTCAGGTACAGCGGTTACGTCAACCGGGGCAGAGTTAAATTATTTAGATGGAGTCGCTTTAGGAACACCAGCGGCAAGTAAAGCTGTAATTGCAGATGCGAATCAGAATATAGGAGCGGTT
>JAOHKG010000049.1 GCA_028101095.1 Fidelibacterota bacterium
AAAAAAAACATTGAGTCTTTTATTGGAAATATTAGTAAAAGCGCTTCAATTGGAATAAAGATTGTTTCACTAAAATCTAAAAAGGTTATATTTGAAAAAAATGGAAAGAAACTGCTAACCCCTGCTAGTAATATAAAGTTGCTTACTTATGCTTCTGCAATCGAATTATTAGACATACATTATAATTTTAAAACTGTAATTCAGTCATATGATAAAAATATTATTTTAACCGGAAGCGGTGATCCCACTCTTAAAAGTGAGGATCTAGATTCTTTAGCAGAAATTATAAGCCAATCGTTTCCAAAAATAGATACACTTTTTATCAATACAAAAAAGATGGACAACCTAGAGTATGGAGAGGGGTGGATGTGGGATGAAGGATCTGAAGAATATTCATCACCTATCAATACATTTATTGTAAATAAAAATTGTATTACATTTGAGTATTCTTCCGGTGCAATCGGAAAACCAGCAAATATTAATCACTCTCCGTACTCAAATCAAATTATAATAAATAATAAATCTATAACCGTGGACGATACGACTGACTTTTTGAAGTTTAAAATTGATCGTGATTGGATTAAACAAACTAATCAGTTTGATATTAGTGGAGAAATATTAGAAAATAGCAACAAGGACACTTTAACAAAAAATATTTATAATCCAAATTTGTTTAATGCAAACTTGCTTACAAGTTATTTATCATTACATGGTTCAACTGTCAATCATATTACATTTACAAAAACATTTAATCAACCTTATGATACTCTTGCCATTCACAAATCTAAAAATATTGATGTTATAGGAAAAAAAATGATGCATGAAAGTGACAACCAAATTGCTGAAGTTTTTTTAAAAATGCTGGGCTTTGAGATTAAAAATGAAGGCTCTTCTGCTATGGGAACAACTATTTTAAAAGCATTTCTTTTTAATAAAGCAAAAATAGATACAAATTTTTTGCGCGTTAAAGATGGCTCTGGGCTTTCACGTTATAATTTATTAAATGTCGATCAAATAATTAGTTTATTGGTTTATATGAATGAGAGTCCATATGAAGAGCAATTTAAAAATTCATTGCCTTTTGGTGGGGAAAAAAGAAGCCAATTAGAAAATCGATTAGTTAATTCTGGAGGTCAAATAAGAGCAAAAACTGGTTCTCTTTCAGGAGTTTCAGCATTATCAGGTTATATAGAATCAAAAACGCATGGACCTCTCGCCTTTTCTATAATAATAAATGGCTTTACAGGTTCATCAGATCCATATAAAAAATTACAAGATGATATCTGTGAGTTTTTGGTTATGAACTGATGAAAAGTATTTGGATGTTAAAATTTACTTTTTTATCAATAATGTTAGTAATTAGTTGTGATTCTGGTATTGAAAAACAAGAAGATCTTCAAAAAACTCTTTCTTTTTTACTAAAACGGCTTGAAATCGATAAAGCACTATCCATCAACCAATTTACAATAAAAAAAATAGATGGGAGATGGAGCTTGGTTGGAAAAACAAATGAAAAGAGGGTCTATAATTCTTTACAGTTTTATGCTGATTCTTTATCTTATTTTTATTCAATCAAAACTCTTCCTGATTCGGCCTTAAAAGATAGTATTTTTGGAATAGTCAATGTCAGCGTTACACCTATTCGGCAAGAGCCAAAGCACTCATCTCAAATGGTTGATCAAGCAATTCTTGGAAATTACGTTAAACTATACGAAAAAGAAGAAGATTGGTTTCTATGCCAAACAGAATATGATTATGTAGGATGGATAAATAAAACAGCTATCCAAAAATGCGATAAAAAAGAACTTTATCGTTGGAGAGAAAAAGCTTTGCATAAAGTGATTTCATTGAGTGGTACACTTTACTCAAAACCTAATAGAAGTAGTCTTCCAATTACTGATGTTGTATTAAATAACCTTATTAAAAAAACAGGGAATTCAGGACAATGGGGGGAGTTCATCTTACCTGATGGAAGAAAAGGATATTTACATAACAAAGACTATAGAACGATTAAGTTGAATGGTAAAAGCAACCAAGCCATCATATTAAATATAACTAAAACAGCTAAAAAATTGATCGGGACTCCTTATTTATGGGGCGGAAACTCAACAAAAGGGAGTGATTGTTCTGGTTTTACTCAGTTAATCTTTAAATCTGAGGGAGTCTTTTTACCTCGAGATGCTAGGCAACAAGCTCTGCTGGGTAAATTTATTGAAACAGGTCAGTTCTCTGTTGGCGATCTATTATTTTTTGGAGATGGAATAAAAGTAACACATGTCGGTATGAGCCTGGGTGGTTTTGATTTTATCCATCAAGGAGGAAAAGTTGAAATCCATTCAATAGATAAAAACTCATCTATTTTTAATAAATATCGAACTGAATCATTTATGTTCGCAAAAAGAATTATTTAAAATAATGTTTACCCTTCTACTAAACGATAAAACATAACACCATCAAACCGGTATTTTTTATTTATCTTCATATAACTTAAAAAGTCAACTTCAACTGTTTTCCCCATTTCAGATGAGGCATGAAAAAGCCTTGAATTATCTATTAAAAACCCTTCATGAGCAATGACTATTCCTAATTTAAAATAATCTCTTTTTACAAATGCAACTCCACAAGATTTTGGAAGCTTTTCTAGTAACCCTCTATTTATTTTTTCAATTGGAATAAATTGTATTAATTCTTTAGAAGTCCAATTTAAATCTAGAAACTCATCACCATTTTCTTTTTTGTTCAATTCAATATCCAGTGTTTCTAGACTTTCTGCATTTGCTACTTTTGAAGTTATATCAATTGTTTTGGGGTGATGTAATATTCTATCAGAAGTAAAATGCCACCTCGAATTAAAACTAGGATTTCTAACACCTTTTCCATTCTGTTTATAATGAATTTTTTTGATCATATTTCGCGCTTCTAGATAACTACTACTTTCAGCAAAGGCCATCGTAGTTAGTATGTGTACTGTACAATCTGATGAATCATGTCTTATTAAAGGATCTTTGTCAATCCCTCTCTCCTCTCCGAGACAAAATAAACCATAAGGTGTATTCAGACGCCACTTATTTATGGCTTTTATTCTATCGTAATAATTAGGAAATTTATATTGAAACTGAGGTAAATAGACTTCAAATTCTTCATTTGTTAAATTTGCTGGTTTCGGAAGTGAATTTATCCATTTATCGGTATTTGAAGATACTTGACATCCAAAGTAAAAAAATATTGAAATAAGATATATTTTATTCATATAAAAAATATTTTTTTGATGTTTTTTTAAAGTCGGCAACATCTTTATCGATATCTTCTTTTAAGTTAATGTAACCATCTGATGAGACAAAAATTTCTTTAAACGAAAAACTACCCATGGCTTTTTCATACATAGATAGTGATTGTGGTGAACTAAGTTTAAAAGGATTTTTATCAGGATATAATTTGTTGTGTTCTTGTAAAAAAGAAAGTTGTAATAAAAATAAGTTAACTCGATCTAATTCAGAAAAATGAATTTGAATTCCACCAATTGAAGTATCCTTATAAATTGCATAATAAGGGGTAAAATTAATAGGTCTGAAAGTCACACCTTTAATTCCTAAACTATTCATTTTTTCAGACATTAGCTTAGCATCAATCCAAGGAGCAGCAATTACTTGAAATGGATTAGTATAGCCAACACCAACTGAGAAGACTCCTAGCTCCCCAATTGCACCAGTTGAAACCATATAAAATGGAGTTTCTTGATTAGGAACATGAGGCGAAGTAGGAATCCAGCTTAAATAAGTATTCTCAAATAATTTATCTCTACTCCAATGATTCATTTTCACAACTTCAAGATTACATTTTTCATTTTCTTTAAAAATTTCATTATTTATAAAAAGTGCCAATTCACCACATGTTAAGCCATATACATATGGCACAGGATACATCCCAATAAAAGATTTTGTTGCAATATCAAGAATATTACCCTCAACTCGTAATCCACCTAAAGGATTAGGTCTGTCTAGAACTACAAACTTTATATTATTCTCAACTGCAGCACGCATGGCTAATCCCATTGTAGAAATATAAGTATAAGAACGAATTCCAATATCTTGAATATCAAATACTAAAACATCAATGTTTTGTAGCATTTCAGTAGTTGGCTTTTTTGTTTTTCCGTACAAGGAATAAAACACTAAGCCTGAACTTTCATCTCTTCTATCTTCTAATTTTTTACCTGCTGCTTCTGTTCCCTTAAATCCATGCTCTGGACTGAATATCGCTTTAAGATCAGTATTATTTGAATTCAAAAACAAATCAATATTTTGTATTAAATCCTTATTTAATCCGGTTTGATTTGTAATTAAGCCTATCCGCATACCCTTTAAAATATCAAAATTAGACTTATAGAGTACGTCTAAACCCGTTTCTGTTTTTTCATCTTCTTTCAAATTTCTTGGTATATGAGGGAGCATTGAACAACTATCGAGAACATAAATAAAAGTCCATAGTTAATAAAGATCTTTTCATTCGTGATTAAATTTATTCAAATTATCTTTTGCATATGACAAACACTATTAAGAAAGAAATTGGTCAGCTTATTATTGCTGGTTTTCGTGGAAACTCAATAAACAAGAATTCAGACATTGTTAAATATATTAAAGATTTTAACATTGGTGGGGTAATACTTTATGATGAGGATCTTGAAATTGGAGGTCCAGGCTCAAGAAACATAACATCTCCCAAACAGCTTAAAGAATTAACAGAAAAACTTCAAGGCTATGCTGAAAAATCATTGCTTATTTCAGTAGATCAGGAAGGAGGAGAAGTACACAGGCTTAAATCATTATATGGCTTTACTGATACTCCACCATGGAAACAGATTGGATTATTGGATAGTGAGCTGATGACGAGACAGTTTTCAGATAATATTGCTTTTGACCTTTCGAAAGCTGGTATTAATCTAAATTTTGCTCCAGTTATTGATTTAGATTATGGAAAAGGTTCAGTGATATCAGATTCAAGTCGATCGTTTACTGATGATACAAAAAAACTAATTAGACATGCTGAAATCTTTATTAAGTCTCACAGAGAAAAAGGTATTATAACTTCAGGAAAACATTTCCCCGGATTAGGCTCAGGCATTACTGATACCCATGAAGGTTTTACCGACTTAACAAAAACTTGGTCCGTCAAAGACCTCCAACCTTTCAATGAATTAATTAAATCACAAGAACTAGATATGATAATGGTTTCTCATGCTCTTGATAAGAAGCTCGATCCTATCTTACCAGCTTCGCTTTCGAAAAAAATAATAAAAGGAATGTTGAGAGCAGATCTT